>JAQVEB010000332.1 GCA_028698105.1 Petrimonas sp.
GGCATGCACATCCGCCTGCTGCTCCTCACGTTTTTCCTGCAATTCTTCCCCGATTTGGTGAAGAAAAACCACGTTTACATTCTGCAAACGCCGCTTTTCAGGGTGCGCAACAAGAAAAAAACAACTTATTGTTACACCGAAGAAGAAAGACTGGCTGCCATTGACGAATTAGGCCCTAATCCCGAAATCACCCGATTCAAAGGTCTCGGAGAGATCTCGCCCGACGAGTTTCGTTATTTTATCGGCGAAGACATGCGCCTCGATCGCGTAACCATGCGTAAAGAAGACCTCTTGAAGGAGCTTCTTGAGTTTTATATGGGTAAAAATACGCCCGAACGGCAAACCTTCATCATTGACAACCTGGTTGTTGAGGATGAGGAAGTGGCTTAACGCGGTACGCGTTACGCGCGAGTGGGTGATTTGGTGACTCGGCGAGTGGGAGACTGGGTGACTGAGTGAGTGGGTGACTTGGGGACTTGGAGAGGGGTAGACTTGGTGACTTGGCGATTTGGAAACAGGGAGAGAGTGAGTTCATAGATCGGAGAATAAAATATAAATCATTTGAGAATGAAAGAACGCATCATCAGCCATAACGATTTAAATGTTTTTAAACATTCTTTCGATGCAGGAATGGCTGTTTATCATATCAGTAAATCGTTTCCAAAAGAGGAAGTGTATTCGCTGACAGACCAGATCAGACGTTCGTCACGCTCTGTTTCCGGTAATATTGCAGAGGCATGGCGAAAAAGGAGATACGAAAAGGCGTTTATAGCTAAACTAAACGATGCCGAAGGCGAAGCTGCTGAAACACAAGTTTGGTTGAAGTATTCCCGTGCCTGCGAATATATTGATGAAGATGTTTTTTGCCAATTAGATGAGCAGTACGAGCATATTATCGGTATGATTGTGAATATGATTATCAATCCAAAAAAATGGATATTATGACCTCAACTTCCCGCCTCCCCAAGTCACCCACTCACTCAGTCTCCCAATCTCCCTCTCCCGGAGTCACCCAGTCTCCTCCTTCCGGAGTCTCCCAGTCTCCCTCTCCCGGAGCCTCCCCGTCATCTGCATCCAGAATCGCCCTCTTCCCCGGCACGTTCGATCCGTTCACCATCGGCCACGAATCGCTCGTCAGACGCGCGCTGGCGTTGGTTGATGAAATCGTGATCGCTATCGGTGTCAACGAATCGAAAAAAAATTATTTTCCGCTGGAGAAAAGAATACAAATGATCCGCGAGTTATACAAAGACGAGCCGCGGGTGAAGGTATCGGGTTACGATTCGCTGACCATTGATTTTGCGAAGCAAACGGGCGCAAAATATATATTGAGGGGCATCCGTTCCGTCAATGATTTTGAATACGAAAAAACCATCGCGGACATGAACCGAACCATTTCGGGCATAGAAACGTTTGTACTATTTACAGAACCGGCGCTAACGCACATCAGCTCAACATTGGTTCGCGAATTGCTGAACTATGGACACGATGTATCCGGTTTTATTCCCAAAGGGATGAAATTATAGTCCCTTCAAACACCAAAACAACAATGCATAAAAGATCAATCTTACTTTTTTCAGCCGTTTTTTTACTCTTCTCCGGCTTGTTTGCCCAGTTTCCGAGTAAAGAAGGCCTCAAAATAGAGCGTGCGCTCCAGTTAATCAACAACCTGTATGTGGACGGTGTGAATTCGGAGAAATTAGCCGAAACGGCCATCCGGTCTATGTTAAGCGATCTCGATCCGCATTCTTCTTACCTCAACAAAGAAGAAGTCCGAGCCATGAACGAACCTTTGCAAGGCGATTTCGAGGGTATCGGCATCTCGTTCAACATGCTTACCGATACGCTGTACGTAATGGATGTGATTTCCGGAGGGCCTTCGCAGGAAGTAGGCATGCAACCCGGCGATAAAATTATTTATGTGAACGACAGCCTGATTGCCGGGGTGAAAATGGATACGCAAGACGTGATAAAGAAGTTGCGTGGCAAAAAGGGCACGGTGGTTAATGTGAAAGTGAAACGTGGCGGTGTTCCTGATTTACTGGATTTTCGTATAATACGGGATAAGATACCTATCTACAGCATTGATGCGGCATACATGGTGGATGCCAACACCGGATACATACGGCTGAGCCGTTTTGCAGTCACTTCTACCGATGAGTTCAAGAAAGCCGAAAAAGAATTGCGGGCTAAAGGAATGAAGGATATGATCCTCGATCTTACCGGAAATGGCGGCGGTATCCTGCAAACAGCTACCGATATCACCGATGAATTTTTAGGCGCCGGAAAACTGATCGTTTATACCGAAGGTAAGCACCAGCCGCGCTTCACGATGGATGCAACATCCAAAGGACAGTTCAGGGATGGAAATCTGGTGGTTTTGGTAGATGAAGGTTCGGCATCGGCCAGCGAAATCCTTGCCGGAGCTGTGCAGGATTGGGACAGAGCCGTTATCGTAGGGCGTCGCACGTTTGGCAAGGGCCTGGTGCAGCGCCAGTTGCCGCTTACCGACGGCACCATGATCCGCCTGACGGTGGCGCGGTATTACACTCCTTCGGGCCGCAGCATCCAAAAACCGTATGAGAACGGCAACATCGAAGCATACAATCAGGATTTTGCGAATCGCTTTCAGCACGGCGAGTTTCTTCATGCGGACAGCATTCATTTCCCCGATTCACTCAAGTACCAAACGCTTATCAACAAACGCACGGTTTACGGCGGTGGCGGCATCATGCCCGATTATTTTGTGCCGATTGATACCACTGCGATTACCGATTTGCACCGGAATCTCATTGCCAAAGGAATCGTGAATCGTGTATCCATCTCCGAGGTGGATAACCACCGCAAAGCGTTGCTCGACAAATATCCGAATATTGATTCCTTCAAGAAGAATTACGCTATTTCTGCCGATTTGGTAGCAAAAATAAAACAAATGGCAGCGGATGAAAAGGTGGAGTGGAACGATGAACAGTTTAACCGCTCAAAGGGCTTGCTTTTTACGCAACTTAAAGCCCTTATCGCACGCGATTTGTACGATACCTCGGCCTATTTCAGGATCATAAACGACGAAAACGAAATCTTTCAGGAAGGTTTGCGCATTATAAACGATGCTGGGCGCTACAACGGATTGCTCAAGGGAGTTGGGAGTAATGTGTCTAACTGAGACTAAAAACTTATAATGAAACAACTATGTGTGGAATTGTTGGCTATATCGGAGAGAAGCCCGCTTACGATATACTGATTAAGGGCCTCAAACGCTTGGAATACAGAGGTTATGATAGCGCTGGAGTTGCCTTGCTGACC
>JAQVEB010000333.1 GCA_028698105.1 Petrimonas sp.
TCCGTCGGCATGGCACCCACCAAAGCGCTTTCCAAACTGGCGAATAGAATTGCAAAAAAATATCCCGAAAGAACGAAGGGCTGTTACATTATCGACAGCGAAGAAAAACGCATAAAAGCATTAAAGTGGCTCAAAATTGAGGATGTTTGGGGTATCGGGAGACAACATACGAAGCGTTTAAAGGCACAACATGTCTTCACAGCTTACGAATTCACCCAACTTCCTGACAGTTGGGTTAAAAAGCATTTGTCAGTTGTGGGCTTGCGCTTAAAACAGGACCTGCAGGGTATTCCCACGCTCGATTTGGAAGAGGTACAACCTAAAAAGAACATCGCGACAACGCGCAGTTTTGAAACCAATTACACTCAGTTTGAAGAGTTGGCAGAACGGATCAGTACCTTTGCAAGCTCCTGTGCAGAAAAATTGCGTCAACAAAAATCGTGTTGCAATTCCTTAATGGTTTTTATTCACACCAACGGACATCGAAAAGATTTACCGCAATACAGCCGAAATATCGTGATTCAACTGCCTTTTGCAACCAACTCAACAATTGAATTGTCGGGTTTTGCTCTACAAGCGTTGAAGAAAATATACAGGGAAGGTTATTCCTACAAAAAAGCGGGTGTCATAGTTCAGGACTTCACCCCCGAAGATGTAGTACAACAATCTCTTTTTGAAAATCGGGATGAACGGCATATCCCCTTAATGCGAACCATCGACAAGTTAAATATGCAATTCGGACAGCAGAAAGTCCGGCTTGCTTCGCAGGATCCCAAAAGAGTCTGGAAGATGAAGCAGGAAAAACTGTCGCCCTGCTACACAACCAACCTGAACGATATCATAACCATTCATGTGTAACTATGTGTTTTTATAGCAAACAAAGTAAAACTGCGCAAGAGTTGCAACATCGTTTCAATGCCAAATTTGAAAATGAATCTTTGTATCAACCGGGCATTTACAATGGATTTCAATTTCCCAAAACGCCGGTTATTACCAATAAACTGACAGACACAATACAACTCTACCAATGGGGATTAATCCCATTTTGGGCAAAAGAGGAGAGCATCAGACAATACACATTAAACGCCAGAATTGAAACGATACACGAAAAACCGAGCTTTAGGAACGTAGTCCAAAATCGTTGTTTGATATTGGCAGACGGTTTCTATGAGTGGCAATGGCTCGACCCCAAAGGGAAGTTCAAACAAAAATATGAACTCACATTACCCGACAACGAACCCTTTGCCTTTGCAGGACTTTACAGCGAATGGCTCGACAAATCGACAGGTGAATTGCGCAACACCTACACCATCCTGACAACCGCCGCAAACGAACTGATGAGCAAAATACACAACACCAAGAAACGGATGCCGGTCATCCTCTCCGCAGACCACGAACAGCAGTGGCTCCACGGACAGGAATTAAAAATGCAAAACAACAGACTCACAGCGACGAAAGGTTGAAGGTAGAAGGTAGAATTAATTACGAATTACGAATTACGAATTACGGCTTTACAAGGAAGAAGGTAGAATTAATTTGCAACATTATTTCGTTCTGCCAGGTGAACCCCGAAGGGGTGACATGATTGTAAAATGTAAATTTGGGCTAAAGCCCTTTGTGTCTTAGGGGATAACTTCCATCCATGCCCTAAAGGACATGGCTATTGATTTGAATATCAGTGAAATACATCATATTTTTGGCAAAATTTAAATTCGTAATTCGTAATTCGTAATTCGTAATTTGCAATTATTTTGTATTTTTGCCTTTTAAACCAGAAGTTATGCACTATAAATTCTAAAATCTAAATTTAAAACTTTCGATTTTCGACTTTCGACTTTCGACTTTTTTAGGTTCTTTAATCCTATAAATCCTAGTACGGAATCCGTTTTTTTTATACTTTTGTCGCCGAAAAAAATCAAAACAACCACCTATGAAAAAAATTATCGCAATAGCCATACTTATCATGGCAGGCAGCCTGGTATCTGCCCAAAAACGTGACCATTTGAACGACTTGCGTCAAAACAGGATTCATCCTTACTATCACATTGATAATCAAAATGATGCAAAACTCTATACCATGAAACTGGACAGTATAACTTCTCCAATATACACTTTAAGTTGGAAATATAACGCTCAGGGAAAGATTGCAGAGGAGATCTTTGATGACAAGTTTGACCCGGAAGGCTACAGCTGGCGGGAAGCTGCTGTTTTTGACGAAAATGGTAACATAACCCGTATCAACATGTACGGCTGGAACAATGGCAACTGGTTTCACAGCGCATACGTGGAATATGAATACAACGAATTGGGTCAACGGATTACCCGTACCAATGCCAACTATTTTGGCGGAACCTGGCAAATCGGAGGAAAAGGATATTATACATACACAGCAAGTGGAAAATTGGCGCAGTATTTGCAACAGATCTACTGGGGTGGCACTTTTCAAGATTTAACCAAGGATGTTTATTTTTATGATGCTAACGATAAACTCGAAAAGGTGGTTTACTTTTATAGTGAACAAGGCGTATGGGATACTACAATCCAAACTATTGTAGGCTATACCGGCGATTTGGTTGAAAGCTACTCAGAATACGTAAAAGATGGAGGTGTTTGGGAAAATTCGACTAAATACCAATGGTTTTATTCGGGAGGTAACGATCCTGTAAAACGCGAATATTACCTGGCAAGTAGTCCCACAACATGGTCAAGCACGCAAGACCGTTATGAATATCGTTATGATCAGGCAACCAACGCTAATCAAATATTATTCCCTTGGGAATCAAGCTATTTCGCTTATGATTATGAGTGGTTTGCTATGGAACACAAACGTACTGAACAAGATTGGTCTACAACAGATGTGAACACCCAACAATTGATGTTTGTTTTCACAGAGTACTACCATTATTCTTCTGCTGACAACATCGGGATAACCACTCCGGATGCTATCGCTGAAGTTACAGTTTATCCTAATCCTGCGACAGAAACTTTCAGTATCAGTTTGCCTTCAGAATATGACGCATTGAGTCTGATGATGACCGATATAACAGGAAAGATTGTGAAAACTACAGGCGTTATTGCCGGACAGCCGGTTTCAGTGAGCGACATGCCCGCCGGTTGTTACTTCATAACCCTTTCAGATAAAGACAAAATCGTAGGTCGTTCCAAACTGATAATCAAATAATTCGATTGATTTTATTTTCTTTCATACGAAAATACCTATCTTTATTAATTTACTGACAATCAATAGATTAGTTTATTTTGCATCACAAATTGTATTAAGTTCAGAC
>JAQVEB010000334.1 GCA_028698105.1 Petrimonas sp.
CAGCAATATCAACAACGGAAAGAATGCGAAGATCAGCATCGCCCGCATGCGTCCGGCGTAAGGGTCCATTTTCTTTTTTTCCATAAAATATGTCGGAAGGAATCCTCCGGCGAGAATCGCCAGCATGGAAATGGCGTACACAACAAAAATATGTACTGCGCTTTCGGTGGAATCCAGGTCGTACACCGAACTCAGGTAAGCCGGCAGCCAGAATAATAAAAACCACCAAACGCCATCCGTCATGAATTTGCCGAAGGCAAAGGCCCAAGTTTGTTTGTGCCGGAAAGCTTTTTTGAAGGACACCTTTTTACCGGCGTTTTCATCAACCTGTACAACCGCATGATCTTTATCGTCCTGATTAATGTATTCCAATTCCGCAGCATTCACTTTTGGATGTTTCTCCGGTTTGTGATAGATGAAAACCCAAAATCCCATCCAGATAAACCCGATAACACCGATAACGATGAATGCCATTTCCCAGCCCCAGGCTGCTGCAATAAAAGGCACGGTGAGCGGCGCCAACAACGCACCGATCTGAGCTCCGGAATTGAAAATGGTAGTGGAAAACGCCCGGTCTTTCTTCGGAAAATATTCCGCCGTGGCTTTGATGGCCGCAGGAAAGTTTCCCGCTTCCCCGATCGCCAGAACAAGTCGTGCAAAGATAAAAAGCGTAACGCTTACCGATACTACGGCCGACACATCGCCAACCGTTCCGATAATTTCGCGTGCACCCGTGAAACTCATCGCCCAATCTCCCGCTACGATGCCGGCTGTGGCTATTCCGCAGAACGCGTGCATCACAGCTCCCAACGACCAGATACCGATGGCCCAGAGAAATCCTTTTTTGGTATCCATCCAATCCACGATTTTGCCGGCGAAGAGCAGCGAAACGGCATAGAAAATAGAGAATAACCCGGTGATGGTTCCATAATCGTTATTCGTCCAGTGAAATTCCGGTGAGATAAAATCTTTCCATGTTAACGAAAGTACCTGCCGATCCATGTAATTAATGGTAGTGGCAAGAAATAACATGGCAGTAATTACCCAACGGTAGTTGGTCATTTTTACTTTTCCTTCCTGTAAATTACTCATGATCTTTAATTTATGATTGATTTATGATTTATATTTTTGGGCAAGTGCAATGCTTAATTGCGATAATTCTGTTATTTTTGACCATTCTTTGTTCTTCAAAACCTCTTTCGGAAATAAATTCGAACCCATCCCCACGGCTGTTACACCGGCTTTAAACCAGGCAGCGAGATTTTCTTCCGTCGGTTCCACACCGCCGGTCACCATGATGCGCGACCAAGGCATAGGGCCTTTGATGTTTTTCACGAACGATGGCCCGCCAACATTCCCTCCGGGAAATACTTTTACGATTTCCGCCCCAAGTTCCTGCGCCAAGCCGATCTCGCTTGTAGTGGCGCATCCGGGCGAATAAGCGATCTGTCGGCGGTTGCAAACCTTGAAAATATCGGGATTCAGCAACGGGCCAACCACAAAATTGGCGCCCAACTGAATGTAAATAGCTGCCGTTGGCGCATCCACAATGGAACCGATACCGAGGATCATTTCGGGACATTCTTTATCGGCCCATTTTATCAGTTCCGCAAACACTTCATGCGCGAAGTCGCCGCGATTGGTAAACTCAAAAACACGAATGCCGCCTTCGTAACAAGCTTTCACCACGTGTTTGGCTGTTTCTGTATCGGCGTGATAAAACACAGGAACAATGCCCGTGTCAATGATCGCCTGATAAACTTCTATTCTGGAAAACTTTGCCATTTTTTAAGACTTTTAGACTACTGGATTTTTAGACAGAAAGACTGTTTTGGATTTTCAGTATTTTAAACTTAGTGAAATTCAAAAATAATGCATCAATATTCTCAATAAGAATAAGAGAAATGTACAAACCGATCAGCGCACCACGCGGCCTGAGACGTCGCCTTTCATCAGGGTCTCCACCTCTTTCACCGATACCAGATTGAAATCGCCGTAAATGGTATGTTTCAGGCACGATGCCGCTACGGCAAAGTCCAACGCGTGCTGGTCATCCTGCGGATAAGTGAGCAGGCCGTAGATCAACCCGCCCATAAACGAGTCGCCGCCTCCTACCCTGTCCACGATATGCGTAATATCGTAGCGCCGCGAATTATACAGTTTGTCTGAATACAAACATCCTCCCCACGTATTATGGTTCGCGTTTATTGATCCGCGCAGCGTGATGATCACCTTTTTGGCTCTCGGAAATTTCTGCATCAGTTGCTTGCACACCGATTCGAATTCGGCGGCATCCACCTCACCGGCGGTTTTTTCCACATCAAATCCTTCCGGTTTAATACCGAACACTTTTTCGGCATCTTCCTCATTGCCGAGAATAATATCGCATCCTTCAACCAACTGAGGCATCACTTCCGAAGCGTTTTTTCCGTATTTCCACAGGTTTTTGCGGTAATTCAGGTCGCACGAAACCGTAATGCCCATTTCGTTGGCGGTCTTTATCGCTTCAAGACATGCATCGGCTGCACCTTGCGATATGGCGGGCGTAATTCCCGTCCAGTGAAACCATGCTGCATCTTTCAGAATTTCTTTCCAGTTGAACATGCCTTTCTGCACTTCGGCAATGGCCGAATTTGCGCGATCATAAACTACCTTAGAAGGACGGGCGACGGCTCCGGTCTCCAAAAAATAAATCCCCACACGATCGCCACCGCGACGAATATGTTGTGTACCGACGTTGTATTTCCGCAGGTCGGAAACACACCAGTCGCCTATGTCATTTTCGGGTAAGCGCGTGACGAACTCCGCTGGAATGCCGTAATTGGCCAGCGAAACCGCCACGTTGGCTTCTCCACCGCCAAAGGTGGCGTTTAAATTGCCTGACTGAAGAAACCTCTGATACCCGGGCGTTGCCAGACGAAGCATAATTTCTCCGAACGTTACTATTTTTTGCATAAAGTGATTTTATTTTATCGCCACTTTCAGCGGTTGATCTATCGTCGTCTTTTGTTGTTTGAGGTAAGCGATCCAATCGTCGAAACTGCCGAATCCGCCTTTGCTCCAACCGCCACCGGTACAATAGACGTAAGGATTACCCGTTTTGTACTGATTAATCCCCAACAAATGGCCCAGGCCAATATTGATCTGCGAAAGACGCGAAGGATTGATGACGCCCGTGTAAATAGTGCCGTTCACGGTATCCGAAGGTAATTCGTATGCCATGATGCCGTCGGCAGGCTCGGTAAAGGTTATCGCAGGCTGATCCTGAATCATTACGATGCC
>JAQVEB010000335.1 GCA_028698105.1 Petrimonas sp.
TCGCGAAGGCTTTGGTTTGTTTCAGAAAACCATCGGTTTTGTCGGAATTCGATAAATCGGCCGAAGCAACGATCATGTTATCAACATGTTTTGCCAGGTAACTCAATACGGTTGATGAGGCTGCACGCGTTGCCGCGTCGGGTTTTTGTTCAATTTTGCTCCAATCAATATCGGGCAATTCGCGGGCGAACCATTTTTGTTCTTTTTCCGCCAGTTGGGGATTGGATTTTGCCCATGCATCGTGTTTCGCTTTTTTTCGGGCAACTATTTCCGCGAGTTCGCGGTGTCTTTTTTCGTACAACTCCTTCGATTCGGGGAAAATAACGAACGGATTTTCGGGATCGCCGCCCAAATTTTTGATGGTTTCGTTAAAATCGGCGCCCGCGTCGCTCAACGGTTGCCCGTGCGTGGAGACCTGACACTCGAACGAGGTGCAATCGGCAGCCAGCGCTCCTTTTCCCATCACCGTATTACCGATAATGAGCGTCGGGCGTTCCTTTTCGGCTTTGGCTTCGGTAAGTGCTTTGCGAATTTCTTCCACGTTGTTGCCGTCTATCGAAATTACTTTCCAGTTCCAGGCTTCGTATTTTTGAGCTACGTTTTCGCTGGTTACGGCATTTGTTTTCGTGGAAAGTTGTATATCGTTGGAATCGTAAAACATAATGAGGTTATCCAAACCGAGGTGTCCGGCCAACCGGCCTACGGCCTGCGATATTTCTTCCTGAATGCCTCCGTCTGAGATGTAAGCATAAATGGTATGATCCATTACATCGCCCAAGCGGGCTTTCAGAAATTTAGCCGCTATTGCCGCTCCCGCGGCATAAGCATGTCCTTGTCCCAAAGGGCCGGATGTGTTTTCGATGCCTCTTTTCACGTCAATCTCCGGATGTCCGGGCGTGGGGCTTCCCCACTGACGAAAAGCTTTCAGTTCATCCATTGTGTATTTGCCGTTCAGCGCAAGTACGGAATAAAGCATGGGCGACATGTGTCCGGGATCCAGAAAAAAACGGTCGCGGTTTTCCCACGAAGGATTTGCCGGATCGTATTCCAAAAATTCCGAAAACAATACGTTGATAAAATCAGCGCCGCCCATTGCGCCTCCGGGATGTCCCGATTTTGCTTTTTCGACCATCGAAGCAGCCAAAATGCGGATATTATCGGCTACTTTGTTCATTAATACATTATCGTTCATAAGATTAAAAAGTATTTATATTTAATTTTCAGCTATTTGTTATTCGTTGGGTTCGTATCTTTGTGTCAATCATTGCAAAGATACATTTTTTCGCAAACAATCGAGTGGAAAATTTGATATGTTTAGTGGATAATCTGATATTTTCTGTAAAAATAGTTACCTTTATTGCCCGTAAGATACAATTGAAGCCGAATGTTGAGCAAAAACAAAATAAAGTACATTCAATCGCTGAAAGACAAAAAACACCGTTTGGAGCACGGAACGTTTGTTGCAGAGGGAAAGAAGATTGTTTCCGATCTGATGGAATCGTGCAAATGCCAGTTTGTTGCCGGTTTACCTGAGATTCTGGAAGAAATCGAACCGATAACAGCAGAGGAAATCATCGCTGCCACCACAGATGAATTAAAAAAGGCGTCGTTTCTTAAAACCGCGCCCTCCGTCATCGGCGTTTTTTACCAACCGGAGAACACCTTTAGCGAAAAGCAACTCAAAGACGATCTGCACCTGGTGCTCGACGGCATTCAAGACCCCGGAAATTTGGGAACTATTGTCCGTCTGGCCGATTGGTTCGGCATTGAACACATTTTTTGTTCGCCCGATACTGCCGACATCTACAATCCCAAAACCGTACAAGCCACCATGGGAGCCATAGCACGCGTAAAAGTGCATTATACCGATCTTACGGATTTTTTGAAAAAAAATACCGGCGTACCTGTTTACGGCACGTTTTTGGAAGGTGAAAATATTTACACAGCCGAATTACCGGCAAACGGGTTTATCGTGATGGGAAACGAAGGAAACGGCATTCGGGCCGAGATTTCGGAACTTGTAACCCGTAAATTATTCATTCCGAATTATCCGGCGGGCAAAACCACTTCGGAGTCGCTGAACGTGTCTGTAGCCACGGCCGTGATATGCTCCGAATTTCGCCGACGGATATAAAAAAATCACGTATGTGAAAATACGTGATTACCTAAAACAAATCTAAAGAGAATAAACAACTTGCAATCAGCAAGTTTTGGGTGGAAAACGGGGCTCGAACCCGCGACCTTCGGAACCACAATCCGACGCTCTAACCAACTGAGCTACAACCACCATATTTTTGCGACTGCAAAGATACATAATTTTTTATCATTGTCCACCAATTTGCAGGTTTTTTTCCGATTTGCGCGTAAATCTTCTTTTGTCACGCAAAAATGTGCTATATTTGAAGATTATATTAAAACGAACCCCATAGTGACGAATAAAGTTAAACTCTCCATACTCGGCATATCGTTCAGTCAGGTGCAGGCCGGCGCGTATGCGCTTATTTTTGCCGAAGAAAAAGGCATCAGGCGTTTACCCATTGTTATCGGAACGCCTGAAGCTCAATCCATTGCCATCGTTATGGAAAATATTGCTCCCCCTCGGCCATTATCGCACGACCTTATTTTCAATATCTTCAAACAGCTCAGCATCGAACTGGTGGAAGTATTTATCTATAAGTTTGAAGAAGGCGCTTTTTTCTCCGAACTGCTGCTGCGTCAAAACGGACAGGAATTTCGCATTGACTCCCGCACTTCCGATGCCGTGGCCATTGCTCTGCGCACAAATTCGCCGATCTTCACGACCGAAGAAATTATGCAGAACATGGCGATTGTTTTCGATGAAAATACGCCCGTGTTTAAAAACGAACAACCCGCTGACTCCGGCGAAGAAAAAACAACCGAAAACCTCTCCGAAATTGATATTGAAGCATTGAAAAACAAACTCGAAGAAGCCATCAGAGAGGAAAACTACGAATTGGCCACGCACCTTCGCGACGAAATAAAGAAAAGGGAAAACAAATCGTAAATTACGCTTCGTATGCCCGATACACTTTTCTATTGCCCCGATATCCGCCTAAAACCGCAACTTTCCGAGCAGGAATCGCAACATTGCGTTAAGGTTTTGCGTATGAAAAACGGCGATTCGCTTTTGGTGACCGATGGAAAAGGTTTTTTTTTCGCGTGCACGCTCGCTCAGGCACATCCCAAACATTGTTTATTGCAGGTTGAGAAGGAAATAGCACGCCCGAAATCGTGGAATTTCAATCTACATATCGCTTT
>JAQVEB010000336.1 GCA_028698105.1 Petrimonas sp.
TCAGGCGTTCGTGATTGATATGGTTGAAGGAAAAAAAGATTTACCCAACGCCATCGCCTTGAATTCGGCCATGTTCAACGGCGCGCGCCTTATCGGCCCCACCGTGGCCGGCATTTTAATTGCCGCTACGGGTGAAGGTGTGTGTTTTCTCCTGAATGCGGTCAGTTACGTGTTCGTGATCATTTCACTGCTTCGCATGAAGGTGAAACGCAAGGAGTTCAACGTAAAGCACAGCAACGTAATGCAAAATCTCAACGAGGGATTTTCCTATACGTTCCGTTCCGTTCCCATTCGGTCGGTGCTGTTGTTGCTGGCCGTAGCCAGTTTCACGGCTATGCAGTACGTTGTGCTGATCCCTGTTTTTTCGAAAGAGGTGTTGCACGGTACTTCGCGCATGTTTGGTTTTCTGATGGCGGCTTCGGGACTGGGCGCACTGATCGGGACATTTTTTCTGGCCTCGAAAAACAGCATTGAAGGGCTCGAAAAAGTGATTCCGCGTGCTTCGATGGTCTTCGGACTGAGTCTTATTCTTTTCTCGCTCTCCCGTCACGCCGTTGTAGCTTTTCCGATGATTTTGATCATGGGTGCAGGCATGATGTTGCAAACGGCTTCAAGTAATACGCTCATTCAAAGCATCGTAGATGACGATAAACGAGGACGTATCATGAGCATTTACATGATGGCCTTTATGGGAACCGCCCCTTTCGGTGCCCTTTTAACCGGATGGTTAGCCAAGGTGCTGAGTGTTTCTTATACGCTGATGATTTGCGGCATCATCATGTTTGGCGCCGCGGCGGTTTTTCTATATTATCTGCCTTCCATAAAAAAAGCTATAAAAAATGCGGAAAACAAAAACGCAATCAATTTATAGTCAATTAATTGCGTTTTACTTTGTTGTCCTGCCCGGATTCGAACCAGGACAAACAGGACCAGAATCTGTTGTGCTACCATTACACCACAGGACAATTTTTGTGCGTGCAAAATTACAAAAATATTTTTTTAAATCATCGCTTAGAGCTTTTATTTTATATATTTGTAAGACAACTAAGAAAAATTGCGATCTGAATTACTTTATAATAGTATAGAAATGAATGAATTAACCTTTTATAGTCATGGCAAAAAAGCACTTTTTATCCTAATTATCTTGATCATAGTCGTTTTAACGGTAATCTATTTTGTTCTTCCAAAAGGATTTTTGAGTGCGCTGATGAC
This sequence comes from Petrimonas sp., assembly GCA_028698105.1. Classification (GTDB taxonomy): domain Bacteria; phylum Bacteroidota; class Bacteroidia; order Bacteroidales; family Dysgonomonadaceae; genus JAQVEB01. The sequence continues at coordinate 1,213 of JAQVEB010000336.1, forward strand.
CACCGTTATTTTTGTATTGATGGCGATCTTTTCACTTCCGATAAAATATGTGCTTACCGATGCAAATACAATTGAATTTCATTTTCTTTTAGGAAAAGTGAAAAGCAGAACGATTAGGGTTGATTCAATAATAGAAACTTGGGTTAAAAACAATCGATTGACGATAAAGTACGTGAAAGAAGGTTATTCGCAGCCCTCTTCCTCAATTTTGGAATTAGAAAAACGAAATATAAAAAAGATTCAAGAGGAGTTGTTAAAACGAAATCCTAATATAATTGAGGTTAATGAATTTCCTCCAAGATTACCGTAGAACCTTTATAAAACTCCAGCAACGTGGCATATACCGGGTGTTGGCGCAAAATCAGGGCATTTCCTACCAAAAAAAGTTGTTGGCGTGCTCGCGTGAGAGCAACGTTTAATTTTCGATCCACTTTTCCGTCTTTGCTCAAGTTGCATAAAAAGTTCATTTGATACGGCTTATTCACACAAAAAGACATAATAATCACTTCTCGCTGACTGCCCTGAAACCGCTCCACCGTATCCACCATAATGTGTTGGGTATCGGAGATATTGGCTTGCGCCAATTTGTGTTTAATGAGCGCGATCTGGTTGCGGTAAGGCGCGATAATTCCCAGCATTTCGCTTCCGAATGGGCGATCATTGGCCAAATACACATCCCTCAGGCTTTTCACCAGCGCCACGATAACATCCGCTTCCGTCTCGTTGATTTTATTGGAAGGCGTGTACCGGTAAAACTTTTCGGTAGAAAAAAACGCGGTGCGTTTCGTTGCTGCGCAATGATGGAAAGGATTGTTCGACGCGTCGTGCAGATGCCACGCTTCTTTTTGCCAGTCACACGCGGGAAAAAGATTTTCGGCATAAAAATATTTCGACGGAAAAGCCGCGATCTCTTCGTGCATCCGCCCCTGATGCGTAAGTTGGGCGAACGACTGCGTCCATCCGTTTTTTTGCGCGTTGCGCAACAACCGCTCAAAAAGCGAATCGCGGCAATCGCTTATCTCCAGATCGTTAAGTGCGCCGTGCTGAATACCGGAAACAACTTTTTTCTGCAAAACGATGGTTGACAGCTGGTTATGATCGCCGATCAGGATAAACTTATCGAATTTCGGCAGCAACCCGATAACCTGCGGTTCAAGAATTTGCGATGCTTCGTCAATAATGGCCACGTGAAAATGTTTGAGGGCGAACAGTTCCATCCGTCCGGTAATGGAGGCCAGTGTGGAAACAAAGATCCGTGTACGGGTTATTTCGTTTCGTAATTCTCCGCGACTGCGTGCTCTTTCCGAAATCCGCTGCAACAGGCGATGCCGGAACGGTTCGGCGCACGACAATTCCGTTCCCACGCGAATGTATGCTTCGCATTCCGATTTTGTGCTGCCGAATGCCGCGTTTATCGCCTCACAAAGTTCATCCACAGCGCGATTGGTGTAGGCGACAACCAAGATGTTCACTTCGGGGTTTTTGTAATATTCTTCGATGAGGCGGCGGGCAAAAATAGATGTCTTCCCTGTTCCGGGCGGCCCGACGATCAAAAAATAATCTTCTGCCTGCACGGCATTTTCGACGATATTTTCGGGATAAACTTTTTCCGAAACTTCCTTGTTTTGTGTTGGCGGCCGCAACCCCAGCAATAACTCGCGTTTTTGTACCGAGGCGTTCAGAAACGCAAAAAGGCTGCGGTACATGGCGTTGTAAGAACTGTCCAGCGTATCGTGTTCTATAGCCCAAAGCGGGTTTTCATCGAAAAAAGCCCGGTTTTTCTGTTTGTAGCGAAACCGCACTTCTACGGAATCCGGTGTAATTTCAGCGATGTTTCCTTTCAGTATTTGCGTGTTCAGCACATTATCCGACGCGGTGTTGCGCGGATATATAATGCAAATTTCGCCTTCGCGAAAGTTGACAATATCGTTATCCGCTTCATTCCGGCTAAAAATAACGGTCATTCCGCTTCCTGAGTCATCTATTTGCGCGATGGAAAGGTCAAAAAGTACATCCAGCGCATCGGCGCGTTCGCCGAAATCGCTGATCCAC
>JAQVEB010000043.1 GCA_028698105.1 Petrimonas sp.
CAACACGTTTTTCTCCGCTTCCGTGAGGTGACCTGCTTTCACCATCTGCGTCAGCACCACGTTACGGCGTTGTTGGGTAAGATCGGGGCGGCGGATTGGATTGTATAACGATGAATTCTTCAACATTCCCACCAGCATAGCCGATTCCTGCACGTTGAGGTCAATGGGTTCCTTGTTGAAATAAGTGCGTGCTGCGGATTCGATACCTACGGCGTTGTAATTGAAGTCGTATTTGTTCAGATACAGGTTGATAATTTCTTCTTTGGTGTAATAACGCTCGAGTTTGGCCGCAATAACCCATTCCACCGGTTTTTGCACAAAACGTTGCAGTTTATTGTTCGCCGGAGGCGTGTACAACAATTTTGCCAACTGTTGGGTAATGGTGCTTCCGCCGCCGCTTTCGGATTGGCGCAATACGATGGTCTTAATAATCGCGCGCCCTAAACCGATGATATCTATCCCCGAATGCTTGTAATACCTAATGTCTTCGGTTGAAACAAGCGCATCAATTAAGTGTGGTGACAACTGGGAGTATTTCACCATGATGCGGTTTTCTTTTTCCTTGGCGTAGGTGAAAAGCAACTGATCATCAGCCGATATAACCTGCGAGGCATATTTATTGATCGGGTTTTCCAACTCCTGCAGGTTGGGAATGTATCCGATAGCTCCCGTGGAAAGAAGGCCGAAAGCAATGATATTGAAAAGAATGAACAACCCGAAAAGCCGCCACATCCATTTTACAACCTTGTGTTTTGTTCCCTGTTGACTGCTTTGTTTCTTATTACCTTGCGTAATTGTATCTTTTTTAGCCATAACCTTTTAAAAGGAAAAATTAATGCATTTCCGGTACAAAAATACGCAAAAGCATTGAAATCAGGCATAGAATAGTTATTAAATTCATTTAAACGGGTGAATGCTGATGAATTAGTGAGCTATGTATGCGGAATTTCAAACGGCTATGGCCGGCTGTTTTATGTGTCTGGAGAGGCATAATGCCGATCTTACGCCTCGTTGTACATATTTTGCAGGCCGTTGTAAGCATCCTGCACGCTCGTTGTGGGTATTTTCCACACCGTTGTATGCTCTTGCAACGCTTGTTGTAGGTATCTTGCACGCCCTTGTAAGCACCCTACACGCTCGTTGCAGGTATCTTGCATGCCTGTTGTATGTATGTATCCTGCAGCCTGTTGTATGTTACTTACAGGCCGTTGTACGTATTCCGCAAGCCGTTGTGCCTATCTGACACATCATTGTACCTATCTGACACGTCATTGTACGTAACTTGCAGGGAGTTGTACCGGCCTGAGACATCGCTGTATATTTCTTTCGGAAAAGGTAAGTAGCCGCTGCTTTGGAAGCAGCAGCTACTCAGTAGTTCGGGAGACAACAGTAAATTTTACTTCTGATACCGCTTCTTTTTTTATAATCCGCTGAAATCAACGCCTTCAAACACGAGCGACGGAATGCGCCACGATGAGTTGAGCCGTGGGTCATTGCCTGCGGCAACGAGTGAGCTCCACAGCGTGAGCGAATTGCCCGTAACGTTCATCTCGTTCACCGGCATGGTGAGTTTGCCGTTTTCGATGAGGAACCCTTCAATTCCGTAGGAAAAATCGCCCGTGGAACTGTTGCTGTTCCCGCCGTTGAAGCCGGTAACGAGAATGCCGTTGTCCACATCGGCGATGAGGCCTTGCAGGCCTTTGCCGCCGGTTTCGAAGATCAGGATGGACGGATCGCCGACGGTGGGCTCCATGTTCGTTTTGTTGGCGATATAGGTATCCACGAAGTAGGTTTTCAACACGCCTTTATCGAAAATGGTGCGCGGTTGCGTGGCAACGCCTTCGTTATCGAAATAACGTGCGCCGAAGGCGCCGGCGAGGTGAGGTTCGTCTTTGAGCGTGAATTTATCGTTGCCCACTTTTTGCCCGATTTTATCGAGCAAAAACGAATTTTTTTGCTGGATTTGTGAGCCGTACAGCGCGCTTATCATCGGGTAAACCAGGCGCGACGAATTCATCGGGTCAACCACCATAGTGTATTTGCCCGATTTTATCTTTTTCTGCCCGATTTTCTGCAACGTGCGCTCCAGCGCTTTTTTACCGATGCCTTCTTTTATCAGGTCGTTAAGAAACAACGCCGATTCGTACCAGTACGACGACGGACGGGCTTCGCCATCGCCCTTCATGGCCACGCTGGAAGAAAGCGAATACCACGAGTTTTGCTTCTCGCCTTCAAAGCCGTTGCTGTGGATTTGGTACACAAAGCTGTCGCCGTCTCCGTAGGAGGATTCCACGGAAATAATGCGCGGGTCTTTTCCCATGGCTTCGTCGGCTACGGTTTTTGCCATGGCAACTTTGGCGTCGGGGTTTATGGATGCGAGTTTCGGGTCAATCAGTTTCAGGTCGGGTTTGCCGCCTTTGTAGTATCGTGCCGCATCGGGAAGTGTTTGCGCTTCGTCTTTCGCCAGAAAGCGGGTAGCGTCAATCCCGTTTTTGATGAACGGTTCCAGTTCTTTCTTGTTCAGCCGGTTGGTGGAATAGGTACCGTAACGGCCATCCACGTAGAGGTAAAGCGACAGTCCGTTTTCCGAAGCTTGTTGCAGGCGGTCCATTTTCGTGTCGCGCAACTCAAACGATGTGTTGGAGCCGCTGTAAAGCCTTACTTTTGCTGCCTGGCATCCGTTTTTCAGGGCATAATCCATTGCCCATTGAGCCAGTTTTTTATTTTCGGTTGATATCATAGTTTTAATTGTAATTCAGTTGTAATTCGATAGAGATTCAATGGTAATTTAAATTGCTTCGTTGAAAAATTCTTTATCGCAACGAATATCGTGAACGAAGCGAACAAATATCAGCGAAGCGAATATCGCGAAGCCATTAACTTTCCCCTCCCACGGTTAATTTACTCACCAGTGCCGAAGGCATGCCTTGCGTAACGGGGCATCCTTGTCCGTCTTTGCCGCACGTCCATGTGCCGTTGTCCAGTTCCAGGTTGTTGCCCACCATCGTAATACCGGCGAGCGCTTTGGGCCCGTTTCCGATGATGTTGATGTCTTTGACGGGTTGCGTGAGTTTACCGTTTTCGATAAGGTATCCCGATTTTACGAAGAACGTGAAATCGCCGGCGCCGATCTGCACCTGTCCGTTGGTGAACTGGTTCACATAAATGCCGTTTTTCACCGATGAGATAATGTCCTCTTCAGTGGTATTCCCCGATTCCATGTACGTAACGCGCATGCGTGGGATGGGAACATTCTTGAACGATTGCCTGCGGCCGTTTCCGGTTGGCGAAACACCGTAGTGCTTCGCACTGATGCGGTCGTGCAGGTAGCTGTTCAGCACACCGTTTTTCACGATATAGGTTTTTTGGCCGTAATTGCCTTCATCGTCAATATTTACCGAGCCGCGGTTGAAAGCGATGGTTCCATCGTCAATCACGCTGATGTTTTCGTTGCAGATCTTTTTATTCAACTGATCGGAGAAAATGGAGATGTTCTTCCGGTTAAAATCGGCTTCAAACGCGTGCCCGATAGCTTCGTGAAGCAGTATGCCCGAACCGCCGGCTGCCATTACCACGGGCATTTCGCCTCCTTTGGGTTTCACGGCTTTAAACAGCTTGGCGGTATTGTCCACGGCTTCGCGAGCGATAACGTCCACCACATCGTTTGTGAGGAATTCCGAACCTTTTCGGTAAGCACGCGAGGCGTAATTATTTTCTATTTTGCCATTTTCTTCCATGATGCAGAAGGCCGACATGGTAACCATGGGACGGTAATCGTAGTAGGTTACGCCTTCGGAGTTGCAAAACAAAATGTGCGAAGTGTCGTCGGTTAACGATGCCGTAACTTTTTGCACGCGTTTGTCGGCGGCAAAAATTTTGTCGTTCAGCCGTTGCAGATAGGGCATTTTTTCTTTCAGCAACAATCCTTCCCACGGCGTGGAAACGGTATAAAAGTTGGTTTTTACCGGTTTTTCCGTCAGAGCTACCGGATTCACTTTTTTATTGCCGGAGGCAATGCGCGCAGCGGTGCGGGCGGCTTTCAGCATTTCGGGGAGCGTAACTTCCTCCACGTAGGCGTAGCCGGTTTGGTCGCCGGAGAGTACGCGAACGCCCATGCCGTAATCAATGTTTGAGTTGCAACGGTTCACGGCGCCGTCGCGCAACCCCACGTAGTTGCTGAAGGTGTGCTCAAAGAAAAGATCGGCATAATCGCCTCCTTTTTCCAGCGCGGCAGCCAATACTTTTTGCAAATCGGCTTCCGATACGCCGAAGTGGTTCATTGCTTCCGCTACGGCCGTTTTTTCGCCCGTTGCACCAAAAGGAGATGCAAACGATGGCGCAGCCAGCGATCCAAGCAAGGCGAGACTTCCTGTTCGGATAAAATTTCGTCTGTCCATAAATTCGTTTTTTGTCTGTAAGGTTATTATGTTGAGAATATTGGTTTACTTTTTAACGTCAAACATCAAACGTCAAAAATCAAACGTCAAATTGAAGCGCAGCGGAAATCCCGCTCCGCGGGACATCAAACTTTCGATGTGAAACGCGAAGCTTCTTAAACTAAGACGTAAAACGTATCTGTTTCATTACATCTTCGGCCGGTTTTTTTTGATCCAGTTGATCACGGGGCGCTTTCTTATCGCCCATCTGCGTTCGCAATCGAAACATTTGTATGATCTTCGATAAATCGGCAGAAAAAAACCGATAACGAGGAACGGGAAGTATGTGAGCCAGTTGCCGCTCGTCATTTTCCCGACGTTTTCGGAACCGCAAAACGGGCATCGTTTTTTGTCGGCTATCGCACTGTCTTCGATAATCTCGATGTGGCTATCGTCTTCCGGCGTTTTTTGCAACCCCAGAATCTCCATCGCTTTATCGTAATCTTCGGCTTTCACCTGCAGTTTTACGCCGCCTACGGCGTTGGATGCGAACGGATGCACCTGAACGGTGAGCTCGTCTTTCAGAAATGTTTCTATGCCTTCGGCTTCGAGCCGGCCCTGGATGATGTGTGCTTCGTGTGCGAAAGTGAACGTTTTTACGGTAACAAATGGCTCCATAATAAAAAAGTTTTACTTAAGTTCAAGGTTCAAAGTCGTTCGGCGAAGGGCTCAAGAGCACTTTTCCAACTTCGCACTTAGATAACTTATCTTTTATCTTTGCTTAACGACGGCAAATATACGGTTTTAGATTGAATGACAATTGAATTTAACTGTTTTTCAGAAAATATACAGCATCTATTTCACGCCCTTGAACGTTGAACCTCATCTTTTCTTCGTTTCCACTTTTTGCCACCCCACCAGCTTATCGTAGCGGCTGCCGGGTGCGCGATGATAAACCGTGATAAGATATTCATTTTCTGTTTCGTAGTAATTGCCTTCGGTTTTTGCGGTTGTGAGACCCGATACCGCCGGCGTGGCGTACATGTAATTGTACGCGCCTTGTTTCAACAATACGGTTTTGAGATATGTATCCGATTCTTTATTGTATTGCAGTTTAAAATCGTCGCGGGTGCCGTACGTAAAATCGCCGATCAAAAAAAGTTCCTGCGATCCATCTTCGTAAAAGGTGAAATGCACCATAAAATAATCGGCTTCCACATCCGAATCGTACGCGTCGTTGTCTTTGATGAAGAAACGGCCGTTTTGGTCTTCATCGTACTGTCGGCTTTTGCCGGCTCTCGATTCATCGGATTGCAGTACCGCATGGAAATACGGTTTTTCATAGATCAGGCGTTCCACGCGCATACCGCCGAACCGGTTGCTCACTGTCTCGAAACGGCGATACTCGTTTCCGGCCTCGAAAATCAGATCGCGGTTGTGTTCGAAGACCAGTTTTGCGGGATTAATGAACGTGGGTTTCAACCCCGATCGCTGATTGTCTGTGCGGTTGTTTTGCCTGACATTCACGATAAGCTCGTTCGCCGGATCGCGAAGCGAAAGGGTAGGGTAATTTACCGTGAAACTCAGTTGTTGATGCGCATTGTTGATATCAATATCCGTGTCTCCGCTCACGCCGGCCTGTATGGTTACCTTTGGCTCTGCCACCGAAAAACAGGCTTGCAGCAAGGGTTCATCGGGATAGTTTTCGTAGAAAACTTCGATGGCATAGTTGCCCGAAACCTTCGGACGCATTTGTGCATTCGGGAACCGCAGGCTGTAGTGGATGTAATTTACGGTGGTATTTTCCGAAAAACGATAATTCTCAATCAGTTGATCGTTGAAGCCATCCTGATATTCAATCTCGTAGAGATTATCTTTTTGCCAGTCGGCCGTGCAGTGCAGTAACTGGTAGCGCAGGCGGGGCTCGTCGAGCGAAAGTTTATCGAATTTCAGCGTCACGATGTCGTTGCCGTTCAACTGTATGATCGGGGGTAAAAAAGCGTCGTTATTTACAACCACCTGCACGGTTTTTATTTCGTCGGAAAGCGGTTGCGTGCGGTAGATATGTTGACTAAACACGTGTTCCGCAAACAAAGACAACAGCAGCAGGATGATTTGCTTTTTCGGCATATTTTGACTTGCATTTCTTTTATAAACTCAAAAGTAACGAAAATATTTTAATGATTCTTCGTATTTGTTTCTATTGTTACTGAAACATTTGCCATACCATTTATGGCTTAATTGTTAAAATGCTGATTAAATGGGTATTATATCCTCCTGCTCGCGCCGATTTGCAATCGGTGTGTGCCGTAGGCAAGAATTTTTATTTACTTCGTAACGCACGAATTATAAATTCGCGCGAGCAGGGGGACATTTCAAAGTATTGGATGAAATTCGTATTACTGAATGAAACAGTCAGACCGGCAATCGGTCAGACAATAACCAAGTCATCTGACCACTCCAAACCGGTCTGATGCGGGGTAAGAATTCTTAAAATCCGCCCTGCGGTTTCCGCCGCACGACGCATTTTCCCGGTGACGGAAAAATAGCGACGCCTTTCTCAATTCTCAGATCATTTGTTTACGTTGCACACAACTCAATCCGATAAATTTTCCACCGAATCATTACAGATTTTTTTCCGTAATTTTCAGTTAAAATTTTCTTGAAATGAATATAAAAAATGTATCTTTGCGCTTTGGAAACAGAATTCCGTCACAGCAATCACAATACAATATATAGAACTTATTGATTGATAGATGGTTGCTTTTTTAAAGCATACATATTAATTTGATATATGGCTAATCGAATAAAAATTAAGAAAGGCTTGCAGATTCCATTGATGGGAAAAACCGAAGAGGTACTTCGGGGTACTGTCACGAGTGAATATGTAAAGGTTTGTCCCGAAGATTTCGTGGGAGTTACCCCGAAATTTGCCGTCAGGGTGGACGACCGCGTAAAAGCCGGTAATGCCTTGTTCTACCATAAAAATCGTCCCGAAGTGTTGTTCGCTTCGCCCGTCAGCGGCGTGGTAACGGCAATAGAACGCGGCGAGAAACGTCGTATTCTTAACTTTACGGTGAAGGCAGACAAGGAGATCGAATACGAAGATTTCGGGAAAAAAGAGGTTGCATCGCTTTCTCCGGAAGAGGTAAAGAAATCAATTCTTGACGCCGGTATCTGGTGGACTATCAAACAACGTCCGTATGACGTGGTGGCCAACCCCGATAAAACGCCCCGCGATATTTTCGTTACAGGCTTCGATACAGCGCCGTTGGCTCCGTCTTACGATTTTATTCTCGCCGATCAGGAGGCCGATTTGCAGACCGGATTCGATGCTTTGGCAAAACTCACGCAAGGCAAGGTATATCTGTCTGTTTCACCCGATACAACGAACAAGGGATTGCGCTACGCGAAAAACGTGGTGATAACCGAGTTCGCAGGCCCGCATCCGGCCGGAAACGTAGGCGTACACATCAACAAACTGGCTCCGGTGAACAACGGCGAAGTGGTTTGGACGCTCAACGCGATTAACGTGTCCGTCATCGGCCGCCTGTTCAATAAAGGCATCGTTGATCTTACGCGCATCATCGCCCTCGCGGGTTCTGAAGTGAAGCAGACCGGTTACTACAAAATGCTGTTGGGAACAGAGCTAAGTTCCATCTTCAAAAATAACGTTACCGAAGGTATTTCGTTGCGCTACATCAGCGGAAATCCGCTTACCGGTACAAAGATTGATGAAAACGGCGTGCTCCGCGCCTATGATACTCAGGTTACCGTTATTCCCGAAGGCGACGACGTGCACGAGGCATTCGGCTGGGCTTCCATGAGTCCCAAAAGATACAGCGCCGGCTGCACTTATCTGCACCTGAAAAAAGCCTACCGGCTCGATGCGCGCTTATTGGGCGGTCCCCGGGCGATCATCGTTTCCAACGAGTACGACAAGGTTTTCCCAATGGATATTTTCCCCGAGCAGCTCATTAAATCCATCATCGCTTTCAATATAGATAAGATGGAGCAACTCGGTATTTACGAAGTAGCTCCCGAAGATTTCGCGTTGTGTGAATTTGTGGATACTTCAAAACTGGAGTTGCAGCGCATTGTGCGCACGGGCCTGAATATGCTTCGCAAAGAAATGGAGTAATGAGGTAAAGCGCTAAACATCAAACGCCAAATTGAAGCGAAGCGGAAATCCCGCGCCGCGGGACGTCAAACATCAAACATCAAACATTAAATTAAACCAAATTATAAATGTCGTTAAGGAAATATATTGATAAAATAAAACCCAACTTTGAAGAAGGCGGGAAACTTCATTGGCTTTATTCTACATTCGACGCCTTTGAAACGTTTCTGTATGTTCCGAACACCACTTCCCGATCGGGGGTGCACATTCACGACGCCAGAGATTCCAAACGTACGATGATCCTGGTGATCATCGCGCTTATTCCGGCGTTGTTGTTCGGGATGTACAACGTTGGATTGCAGCATTATGCCGCTATCGGACAGGATGTTGACTTCTGGACGAAGTTTTTCTACGGTTTGTTGGCTATTCTGCCGCAGATAGTTGTTTCTTACGTTGTGGGGCTGGGCATTGAATTCGCCATGGCTCAGGTGAAAAAGGAGGAAGTAGCCGAAGGCTTTTTGGTTACCGGATTCCTTATCCCGATGATCATGCCGATAGATACCCCGCTGTGGCAAATAGCTGTGGCAACGGCTTTCGCCGTTATTTTCGCAAAAGAAGTATTCGGCGGAACAGGATACAATATTTTCAACGTGGCGTTAATTGCGCGGGCATTCCTCTTCTTCGCTTATCCGTCGAAGATGTCGGGCGATAAAGTGTGGGTACGCACGGCCGATACGTTCGGCATGGGCGCGGGTAACGTAATTGACGGTTTCTCCGGCGCTACGCCCTTGGGACAGTTAGCAACGACCGACGCTAAAAGCTTTGCCGACTTCACATTCCACGGAATCACGGGGCAACCGTTATCGCTTGGCGATATGTTTTTCGGGTTCATTCCCGGTTCGGTAGGCGAAGTGTCCACGTTTGCCATTCTCATTGGCGCGCTCATTCTCATCGCCACGGGCGTGGGAAGTTGGAAAACCATGTTGTCGGTGTTCCTTGGCGGAGGCGTAACGGTAGCCATCCTCAACGCCTTGTCGGTAAATGCCGTGATGGGCATGCCGGTTTATTATCACTTCCTGTTGGGCGGATTTGCCTTCGGCGCCGTGTTTATGGCTACCGATCCGGTAACTTCGGCACGCACGGAAAGAGGTAAATGGATATACGGATTTCTCATCGGCATGGTGGCAATAACCATCCGTGTGTTCAATCCCGGTTATCCCGAAGGAATGATGCTCGCTATCTTACTGATGAATGCTTTTGCGCCGCTTATCGACTTTTACGTGGTTGATGCCAACATCAAGCACCGTATGAAACGGAGCCTTGCAGCAAAAACCGTTAAACAATAAAAAAGACAGAAGCTATGAACAGAGAAAACAGCGGATATACTATACTATATGCTTCGATCATGGTAATTATCGTAGCCATTGGCCTTGCTTTCACGCATCAAACGCTGATTGACAGGCAGACTACGAATGTGAATATTGACAAAATGCAGCAGATCCTTCGGTCACTGCGTGTGGATGTTCCCGCCAATCAGGCCGAAGCCAAATATGCCGAGCTCATCAAAAATGCCTATCTGATCAACGCCGACGGAACGAAAGTGGAAGGCACGGAAGGGTTGAAAGCCACCGATCCCGCTTTTGCGACCGATATTGCAAAAGATGCCGGCAAAGGGCTTCCCGTTTTTGAAGCTGAAGCCGACGGCAAGAAAATGTACGTCATCCCGATGACGGGAAAAGGCCTTTGGGGCCCGATTTGGGGATACATGTCCATTGAATCGGACGGGAGCACCGTTTACGGAACCGATTTCAGCCACGCCGGCGAAACGCCCGGTTTGGGAGCCGAGATCGCTACGCCGCATTTCAGAAAGGAGTTTGAAGGAAAAACATTGCTCAAAGACGGGCAATTTGTCTCCATTGCCGTGGTTAAACCCGGACAATCGGTGGCTAACCGCGATTATGTGGATGGCATTTCCGGAGGAACCATCACCAGTAAAGGTGTAAACGCCATGCTTCTGGAAAGTGTGGGAAAATATAAGGACTTTTTAATGAAATTAAATAGTGGTCAATAAGATTGAGAAAGATTGAGGAAGATTGAGAAAGATTGAGGAAGATTGAATAAGATTGATGCATAGGTAGCCTCATGTGTATCCTGCCAATGACAATCCCGTTCAATTCCCTCACTCACTTCAACCTTCCAATCCAAATAAAAGAAAGAATATGGCATTATCAAGTAAAACAAAAGCGGTGCTTTGGGGGCCGTTAAATAAAAATAATCCGATAATCATTCAAGTACTCGGAATTTGTTCCGCGTTGGCCGTAACTTCCAAACTGGAGCCGGCCATCGTAATGGCAATCGCCGTAACCATTGTAGCGGCGTTGGGAAATGTGCTCATTTCTGCGTTGCGCAAAACCATCCCCACGCGCATCCGTATCATCGTGCAGTTGGTTGTGGTAGCGGCGTTGGTTACAATTGTGAGCGAAGTGCTCAAAGCGTTTATGTACGATGTTAACAAGCAATTATCGGTTTTCGTGGGACTTATTATTACCAACTGTATCCTGATGGGACGCCTGGAAGCGTTTGCTTTGGGCAACGGCCCGTGGCCTTCTTTCCTCGACGGCATAGGCAATGGATTGGGTTATGGCTGGATACTGGTTGTAGTAGGATTTGTGAGAGAACTGTTGGGCTCAGGTTCGTTGCTGGGATACAAAGTGATTCCGCAAGCGTTTTACAATGCCGGATACGAAAATAACGGACTGATGATGCTTGCGCCGATGGCATTGCTTCTGGTGGCTTGTATTATTTGGGTTCATCGTGCGTTGAACAAGGATTTACAGGAAGAAACAAATTAAGCGCCTGTGGCGCGGTTATTCGTTTCACGTTGTTCGATTGTTATTTGCTCACTTCGTTCGCGATATTATTTCTCTCCCGCGCTAATTGCACGGTTCGCTCTCTGAAAGAGAAAAAATGATTAGAGTATATTTGCGGCAAACGAACATTCAACGAAAAAACCGGATAACAACCGAATAACAACCAAATAACAACTGAATAACAATTGAATAACAATTGAACAACAACCGAATAACAATTGAATAACAAAAAATATAATAATATATGGAAGCTATTAGTCTGATAGTACGTTCGATATTCGTGGATAACATGATATTCGCCTATTTCCTGGGTATGTGTTCGTACCTGGCGGTATCGAAAAACGTAAAAACAGCTTTGGGGCTGGGGATAGCCGTTACGTTCGTGCTGGTGCTCACGGTACCTATTAACTATCTGCTCGAGAATTACGTGCTGAAAGCCGGAGCATTGAAGTGGTTAGGGGCCGACTTTTCCGATATGGATTTAAGCGTATTCAGTCTGCTCATTTTTATCGCCGTAATTGCTTCTTTCGTGCAACTGGTGGAAATGGTGGTGGAGAAATTCAGTCCGTCGCTGTATGCCTCGCTGGGTATTTTCCTCCCGTTGATCGCAGTAAACTGCGCCATCCTCGGCGGTTCGTTGTTCATGCAACAACGTGAGTTTGCTAATGTGGGACTGGCTACGGCGTACGGATTCGGTTCCGGTATAGGCTGGCTGCTGGCTATTGTGGGTATGGCGGCCATTCGCGAGAAGCTGGAGTATTCACACGTTCCCAAACCGCTGAAAGGCCTGGGCATTACTTTTATCATTACGGCATTGATGGCTATCGGGTTCATGAGTTTCTCCGGTATCAACATTTAGCAGCCGTTAGCTATGGCTGTTAGCTGTTAGCTTTTAGACGTAGAATTTATCGTCGCTTTTGTGCGGTATTTTCATCGGTTTAACGCGAAGCAAAAAGCCGACAACCGGTTTCAACAAAGTATAACAATATTAATTTACATATCATATGAGTGTGTTATTGAGTGCGGGTGGATTAACGATCATTACAAGCGTAGTGGTTTTCCTCATCATTATCCTTATCCTTGCGGTAGGCATTATGATTGCCAAAGCGAAGTTAATGCCGTCCGGCAATGTGGAGATCACCGTAAACGACGAAAAAAAGCTGGAAGTGCCCATGGGCGCCACGCTGCTGAACACGTTGCAATCGCAGAATATCTTTCTCTCATCGGCATGCGGCGGGGGTGGAACCTGCGGACAGTGCCGTTGTCGCGTGGTGGAAGGCGGAGGCGAAATACTTCCTACGGAAAAAGGCCATTTTACCCGCAAAGAGCAACTGAACGATTGGCGTTTGAGTTGTCAGGTGAAAGTGAAGGAAGACATGTCCATTAAAATTCCGGAAGAGGTTTTCGGGATCAAAGAATGGGAGTGCGAGGTGATCTCGAACCACAACGTGGCATCGTTCATCAAGGAATTTATCGTGCGGCTTCCCGAGGGCGAAAAACTGGAATTTATTCCCGGTTCATACAGCCAGATACGCGTTCCGGCGTACGACACCATCAAATATTCCGATTTCGATATTGACGAAGAATACAAACCCGAATGGGATAAGTTCAAAATGTGGGACCTCGCGGTGAAGTGCGATGAAGAAACCGTTCGTGCATACTCGATGGCCAACTATCCTGCCGAAGGCAATAACATCATCAAATTGAACGTGCGCGTAGCCACGCCGCCTTTCGACAGGGCTAAAAAAACGTGGATGAACGTGAAGCCGGGCATTGTTTCGTCATTCATTTTCAACCTGAAACCGGGCGATAAAGTCATGATGTCGGGCCCGTTTGGCGATTTCCATCCCATTTTTAACAGCAAACGCGAGATGATGTGGGTTGGCGGCGGAGCCGGCATGGCTCCTTTGCGTGCGCAAATTATGTATATGACCAAAACGTTGAAAACCACCGACCGGAAAATGTCGTATTTCTACGGTGCAAGAGCCCTCAACGAGGCGTTTTACCTGGAAGATTTCTGGGAACTGGAAAGGGAGTTTCCCAACTTTACGTTCCATCTGGCGCTCGACCGGAAAGACCCTTTGGCCGACGAAGCCGGCGTGAAATATACCGAAGGTTTTGTGCATCAGGTTATTCTGGACACGTATCTGAAAGATCACGACGAGCCGGAAGACATCGAATACTACATGTGCGGCCCGGGCCCCATGGCCGATGCCGTGAAACGCATGCTGGACAGCCTCGGCGTACCGCCCGAAATGCTGATGTTCGACGATTTCGGATAAGTGGGGAAAAGACGTATAACCATCGTTTAAATATAAGATTTGAGAGGAACCAACTTCAGTGTGGTTCCTCTCTTTTTTGCGGGATGGCAGCACAGAAAATTAAGGTCTTGTATTCATCCCGTTTTGTACTATGAAAACGAATTATTCATAACAGTACATCAGAAATAATACCCGACGGACAAGTTTGCCGTCCACATTTTAGTGGTTGGCTTTAATGAACCTCCGTTCACCATGTAACCAAAAGCCGCCATATTATTCAACACCTGACGAAAACCGATGCCGGCCGTCCATCCTTGTGAGAATTCCACTCCGGCTTCCAGTGCGACACCTGCATTCCATCGCTGCTGCATGTACACGTTGCTTTCTTCTTGATCGAGAATGCGTATTTTGGGTTCATACAAACTCCATTTCACTTTCATGGATTCTCCCTCCGATGAGATATTTACGTGCTGATCTGCAGATGGAGCATAAGAGGCAAAACCTCCTGCCATACCATATAACGTAAGC
>JAQVEB010000044.1 GCA_028698105.1 Petrimonas sp.
ATAAAAGCGTCCGGCTACTTTGAAGCTCAACGTTTAAAGTTCAAGGTTTAAAGTTTTTAATTGCGATTCTATCTGTATTGATTCTTTGTTCTAAAGTCTTTTAAACAATATGATACTAAAAAAAATAATTATTCCAATCCTGTTGCTCTCTGCAATATTTTCCTGCGGCCGCCGTGGTATCGGAAGCAGTGTTGGCGGCGAACTTACGGGTGTTCCCGTAGGGAAAGTCTGGGAGGAGCCTACGCCCTACAACATGGTGCTGGTAACACGCGGATCGTACCGCATGGGGCCGGGCGAGATTGATTCGCTTTGGGGTTTCACCGTGCCCACCAAAGGCGTCTCGGTAGATAATTTTTGGATGGACGAAAAAGAAATTACCAACTCGCAATACAAGCAATTTGTGTATTGGGTGCGCGATTCCATCATCCGCGAACGGCTGGCCGATCCTGCTTATGCCGGCGATGACTTCTACAAAATAACGGAAGACGAATACGGCGACCCGGTAAAACCTCATCTGGACTGGTCGGTTCCCATTCCGTGGACACGAAATACCGAAGAAGAGGAGCGTGCCATAAACAGCGTGTATGTGATCCACCCCATTACGGGACAAAAAATGCTGGACGCCCGTCAGATGAATTTTCGTTACGAATGGTTTGATGCCGCCGAAGCTGCCAAACGGCAAAACCGGCTGAACCCAAACGAACGAAACCTGAACACCGATCTTTCCGTGGACCCCAACGAGGTAATCACCATATCGAAAGACACGGCGTACATTGATGAACAGGGACGGATCGTGAACCAAACGATCACTCGCCCCCTGAGCAGCTTATACGATTTCGTGAACACGAAAATCGTGAACATTTATCCCGATACCACGTGTTGGGTAAACGATTTCAACAACGCCAACAATGAGCCTTACATGCGCAATTATTTCGCGCATCCCGGCTACGCCCACTATCCGGTGGTGGGCGTCACCTGGGAAGCGGCAACCGCTTTCTGCGAGTGGCGCACCATGTTCCTGAAAAAAGGATTGAAAGGCAACAATGTGCAGATAGAAGAATATCGCCTTCCCACCGAAGCCGAATGGGAAATGGCTGCTCGTAACGCCAACTCCGACAACAAATATCCGTGGGATTCCGATGCAACTACCAGCGAAAGCGGTTGCTATAACGCCAATTTCAAACCGGGAGAAGGTGCCTATGCGGCCGATAACAACCTGATCCCGGCCAAGGGCGGAACTTACAAACCCAACAATTTCGGGCTGTACGACATGGCCGGAAACGTGGCTGAATGGACATCCACGGCTTACACCGAATCGGGCAACCAAACGATGAACGATATGAATCCCGAATTCAACTACAATGCCGCGAAAGAAGACCCTTACGCACTGAAAAAGAAAGTAGTGAAAGGCGGATCGTGGAAAGATATATCCACGTTTATCCGCTCCGATATGCGCGATTCCGAGTTCCAAAACCGCGGACGCTCATACATCGGGTTCCGTTGCGTGCGTTCTCAAATCGGATTTTCCAAATAACCTGTAACACTTTACGAAAATGGGAAAATATTCAAAATACAAGAACCGGCTGGAGAAGTTTCTGCAAACCGAGCGCGGAAAGCGATTCCTGAATTTCGCATACAGTTTTGGCGCGGCCATCGTCATTATGGGCGCCATGTTCAAAATACTGTATTTGCCTTTCGGCAACGTCATGCTCGCAATTGGGATGATCACCGAAATTGGGGTGTTCATTCTCTCGGCATTCGACACTCCTGTAAAAGATTACAACTGGGAAGAAGTTTTCCCGGTGCTGGCAACCAACAAACCCGAAGACCGTCCCGATTTTGCAAGCGGCGGAGGCATTCAGGACGGACTTCCGAATATCCAGATCGGCAGCACTACACGCGCTTCCGGTGAAAATGCCGTTCAGGAGAAGGTTACGGCTTCTTCAGCCAAAACCTCAACAGGCGGTCAACCGATTGTGGTAAATATCTCGGGAAATCCGTCACCGTATCGCGAAACGGTTTCGGGAGTTTCGGGCGAAATTCCGCCATCAGAAACACAGGGGATCGCGCAACCGAAAACTTCCGCGCCGCTTCATACCGAAGATCACATAGAACAGCTTTCATCGGTTTCTAACAACGTCCGGAAATTTGCCGATGCCACCGAAACACTCACGAAAATATCGGAATCGTTGCAGGAATCATACAAGCACATCATTGATAACTCGCAGAATATCAGCCAGAATTCCCTTGGATACGTACAGCAAATGGAAGCGCTCAACCGCAACATCGGCGGGTTGAACACTATTTACGAAATACAACTCAAAAGCATCAGCGGCCAGCTCGACAGCATTGAACAGATAAACAACGGCCTTACGCGTATCAAACAGATGTATAACGAAGCTATTCCCGACAGTTCCGTCATTAAACAGGAGACCGATAAAATGGCCGTTCAACTGCGCGAACTGAATCAGGTGTACGCCCGCATGATAGAGGCAATGACGAACTCGCAACACGCACCCCGTAACCCGTAACCTCCATGGCCGTAAATAGTCCGAATTCGCCCCGACAAAAGATGATCAACCTAATGTATTTGGTTTTCATCGCGATGCTTGCGCTCAACGTTTCGGCGGAAGTGCTCAACGGCTTTCAACTCATGGAAGACAGCCTGATGACTTCCTCCGACAATTCATTGAGGCGAAACAGGTTGATTATGGACGAATTACAATCGTACAACGAACAAAACCCCGAAAAAGCCGGCGAATGGTACAAAAAAGGCGCCGAAGTGCGTGCGATGAGTGATTCGTTGATGAATTACGTGGAAGAACTGAAAATAAAAATGGTCAGAAAAGCCGATGGCAGAAAAGCCGATGTAAACAACATCCGTCATAAGGAAGATCTGAATGCGGCATCGGAGATCATGCTTTCGCCCGTGAAAGGCGAAGGGAAAAACCTGCGCTCGTCCATTGACAACTACAGAAACACCGTTACCGGATTTGTCACCAACGAGAACTTACGGGCGATCATCGAAAACAACCTTTCCACAGAACCTTCGCCAAGCGCCAAGAAGCTCAACAAAAACTGGGAAGAGTCGCTGTTCGACCAAATGCCGGTGGCAGCGGCCGTAACGCTGCTGACCAAGTTGCAGAACGACATCCGCTCATCGGAAGGCGAAGCATTGGCGAGCCTGCTGAACAGCGTGGATGTGAGCGATTTCCGGGTAAATCAGATAAACGCGTACGTGATCCCCGAATCCAATATCGTGATCCAGGGCGGAACGTACAACGCGCGCATCGTGCTCTCGGCCGAAGATTCCACCAAACATCCGCTGATATTCGTAAACGGCAGCACCATGCCCGAAGGCAACAACGGACTTTTCGCCGCTCCGGCGGGAAGTATCGGCACGCACACCGTGCAGGGTTACGTTGAAATGCCCCGCTCCGACGGATCGGTCCTGCGGCGCGATTTTAACAACAGCTACACGGTTATTGAACCCATGGCCACCGTTGCACCCACGCTGATGAACGTGCTGTACGCCGGTATTGATAACGAAATAAGCATTTCCGTTCCGGGCGTTGCGCCGCAGGACGTGAGCGCCACCATGACCAACGGTTCGCTGGTGCGAAAAAAAAACTTGTGGACGGCAAAACCGTCCAGAGTGGGTGAAACTGCGGTTGTTTCCATTGCCGCAAAAAGCGGCGGACAAACGCGCCAACTGGCATCAAGAGAGTTCAGGGTACGCGCTCTCCCCGATCCCACTCCGTATATCGAATACACCGATGCGAACGGCAATCCGGCTATGTTTAAAGGCGGGGCGCTTGCGAAAGGCGTGCTGGTAAACGCCGGCGGCATAAAAGCCGCCATTGACGACGGAATTCTGAATATTCCGTTTCAGGTGCGGAGTTTCCGGACGGTGTTTTTCGATGCCGTAGGCAATGCCATTCCCGAGGTATCGGACGGAAGCCGGTTTTCGGAGAGGCAGAAAGAGCAGATCCGGCGATTGTCGCGCGGGAAGTATTTTTACATCTCCGGCGTGCGCGCCACCGGCCCTGACGGTCCGGAACGCGAAATTGCCGTAATTGAAGTGAGGGTGAATTAATATAGATATTCCACCACTGTCCCTTTGGCCTCTCCTCTAACTCCTCTCCACAAGAGAGGAGAACACAGGCAACGGGGACGAGCGAAGCGGAGGGGTTATAAAGATTTAAAATTTACATAAAATGAAAACGAAAATACTTACATTTTTTCTAACATTTGCAATAGGTGGGGTGTTTCATACTATCCTCGCTCAGGAAACGGCACGGCAAAGGTTGCAACGGCAAAACCGCACGCAAACGGAATCAAACGAAAACCCGTCCATCGGGCTGACTGCGCGCGCAGCGCAAATGAACCGCTATCAAACGGATAATATGGAAAACGCCAGGTGGCTGCGCGAGATTTATCGTTACCTCGACCTGGACAACGATAAAAACGCCTCGCTGTATTACCCTGTTCAACCGGAAGATGGCCGCATGAATCTGTTTACGATGATCTTCAAGCTACTTTCCGAAGGAAAAATAAATGCTTACGAATACGTGGACGGGCGCGAATCGTTTACCGACGAGTTTAAGATCAACTTTAAGGAATTTCTGGACCGCTTCGGCATTTATTACGAACAACCGAACGGCCAAATTACGGTTGCCGACGTGGATATTCCTTCACCCGAGGTCATGGGCTACTATGTGAAAGAGGCCTACTATTTTGAAACCGGCACATCCAATTACGGTGTAAAAACGCTGGCCGTTTGCCCGGTACTTATCCGTCAGGGCGATTACGATGCAAACACCACACGCTATCCACTCTTCTGGATACCATACGACGAAATTCGTCCGTATGCCATGCGGATGCCCGTTATGACATCAAGTCTGAACAATGTCATGAGCGGCACCGTTGACGATTTTTTCCGCAAACACGATTACGACGGCGAAATCTATAAAACCACCAACCTACAGGGAAAAGCCATTGCTCAATACGCTAACACGCCGGAGGCGATGAAAGCCGAGCAGGAAAAAATAGAAAAACAATTAAAAGATTTCGAAGACCACCTGTGGAAACAGGAACAGGTGAGACCCGCGCCTGCGGCGACGAAGGAAAAACGTTCACTATTCCGCAGACAGACGAAAAATACGACTTCGGGCGTCAGCAGTTCCGTTTCTATGAGGGACAGGAGGTTTTAATCGTTCGCTATGAAAGAAGTTTCTTCAATGAGTGAATGTCTTGTCTCGTGTCCCAGACGAGAATAATATAAATTCTTTGATTTTGAAGGTAATAATAAACCCTGCTTCTGCGATTAACAATAATATACCGAATTTTTCTGCCTGAGGTCGAATGTTTCTCGTCTTCTTTACCCAACAACGGATAAACAACGAGTTGTCCCACCCGTTTTTCAATTTCAAGACGAATAGTTTTTGCTACGCCCTCACCAAAGTTTCCTTTAATGAAACGTATGGTTGTGGCAAGGCTGTTTTTTGCAGTTTTAGACCAAACTACTTCCATCCCATTTCTTTATCGATGTTTTTCATTACTTCATCGGTAGTGTATGTGGATTCATCTTCACGAAATTCGTCCGCCGAATCGTGAAGCAATTCATGAAGTATGGTATCAGTATGTTTCGAAAGCGCAGATAAAGTAGAATGCAATCTAAGCAGTTTCTCTTCATCAAGATTCATTACCTCTTGAAGCACTTGTAAACGAAGCGAATCTATATTTGCTGTTCTCATATTATTTGTTTATTGATGGGTTTACAAATATAACTTTTTTCAGATAAGTACAAATCTGAAAAGCTGATAAAAAATCACCTCTGCCCAATTCCGCTATACTCAAAACCATACGAAGCCAATTCTTCTTTGTTATAGATATTCCGTCCATCAACCACGAGGAAGTTGTTCATAATCTTTTTCAGGATTTCCCAGTTGGGCAGGCGAAATTCTTTCCACTCCGTGGGAACGATCAACGCATCGGCGTTGTTGGCTGCATCATAAATATCCGCGGCGTAATAGATACGGTCGTTCAGATAGATTTTGGCTTCCTGCATGGCGGCAGGGTCGTAGGCGCGCACGTTCACGCCCGATTCCAGCAGGCTGTTGATGAGCGTCAGTGACGGCGCGTCGCGCATATCGTCGGTTTCGGGCTTGAACGATAATCCCCATACGGCAACGGTTTTGCCTTTGATATCGCCCTTAAAAAAGCGATTGAATTTGTGAAAGAGAATACCTTTTTGCTGGTTGTTCACACTCTCCACGGCTTTCAGCACGCTCATTTCGTAGCCCACATCTTCGGCCACCTTAATGATGGCACGGATATCTTTCGGGAAACAGCTTCCGCCGTATCCGCATCCCGGATAAAGAAAACTTTTCCCGATGCGCGAGTCGCTGCCCATACCGCGGCGCACCATGTTTACATCGGCGCCCACCAATTCACATAAATTGGCCACATCGTTCATAAAGCTGATGCGCGTTGCCAGCATGGCATTCGATGCGTATTTGGTCATTTCCGACGAAAGGATATCCATAAAAATCACCCGGAAATTGTTCAACAGGAACGGACGGTAAAGCCTGGTCATCAGTTCTTTGGCACGTTCGGTTTCTACGCCCACCACCACGCGGTCGGGACTCATGAAATCGTCCACGGCGGCGCCTTCTTTCAGAAATTCGGGGTTAGAAGCAATATCGAAATCCAACTCCTGCAAGCCTCTTTCGTCGAGTCTTTGCCGGATCAGTTCCTTTACCTTGTGCGACGTTCCTACCGGAACGGTACTTTTGGTTACGATAAGCACGTGACTGTTCAAATGATCGGCGATGGTTGTCGCCACGTTAAAAACGTATGTCAGATCGGCATTTCCATCTTCATCGGAAGGTGTTCCCACGGCGATAAACACGATATCCATATCGTTCAGTACAGAGGGTAAATCGGTCGTGAAGTGCAACCGTTGCGCATCGTAATTGCGTAGCACGATGGGTTTCAATCCGGGTTCGTAAATCGGGATTACCCCTTTCTTCAATCCTTCTATTTTATCTTTGTTGATATCAACGCACGTTACATTCACGCCCATTTCGGCGAAACATGCACCGGAAACCAATCCCACATATCCTGTTCCAACTACTGCTATATTCATATTTTTAGACTGATAGACTTTTAGATTTTTCTTTGCTCACATGCGTCAGGCGGGTGATCCGCCGGACGCGGTGTTCAGTTTCTTTTTTAAATTATTCACCGGATAAAGAACCGTTAACAGCCCGATGACGCTTACCACGGCAAATACAATGATGATGTCGGTAAACTTCACGATCACCGGATAAGCGTCCACCACGTAAGCGCCGGGCGTGTTGCTCAGGCGTAGCAATCCGAAATGCTGCTGCAAAAGACACAACGCCAGTCCGACGATAATACCGATGAGGATGCCGATGAAAGAGATCAGCCAACCCTCGTACAGAAAAATGCGCGTAACGAGTTTGCCGGAAGCTCCCATGTTCTGCAAACTCACGATATCTTCTTTCTTCTCCACGATGAGCATAGACAACGATCCGACCACGTTGAACACCGCAATGAGCAGAATGAACGCCATGATGAGGAACGTTACCCATTTCTCGATTTGCAACATGTTGTACGATTCTTTTTGTTGCTCATACCGGTTTTCAACCGTATAATTATCGCCTATAATCTCTTCGATCTTTTTTTTCACGCTGCCGGTTGAGGCATCCGGTTTTAATTTGATATCCAGTGAACTGACTTCGTTATCGTAACTGAAAAGTTTGCGCGCCAGTCCGATGGGAATAATTGCCATTTGTTCGTCGTACTCCGGTTGGTTCAGGCTGAACACCCCGCCTATTTGCACCGAGCCAAACGTAAATGCCGATGTGGGATTGGCCAGATTGATCTGTACGTCGCGCTTTGGTGCATAAATATCAATAGAACCGATGTAGCCAGCCCGTACACCCAGCGTAACGGCCAAACCAGCACCAAGCGTGGTGTAATCAACGGAATCTTCGTGTAGACGAAACGACCCGTCAATGATCAATTTATCCATATTGGTGAGATACTTAAAATCTTCCGAAACGCCTTTGAGCATAGCCGGCACCTGACGGTCTTCGTACTTGTACAAGGCGTTTTCTTCGAGCGACTCGGAAATCATTTCGATGCCGTTGAGCGCAAGCGCCTTATTAAATTCCGGCGTATGGTAATCAAAAACCTTTCCTTGTTTTACGGTTATTTTCAGATCGGGGTCGAAAGCGTTGAACATGCCTTCCACAATGCCTCCGAAACCGTTGAAGACCGATAACACGCATACCATTGCCGCCGTAGCAACGGCGATTCCCACCACCGAAATAGCCGATATGACATTGATGGCATTGTGCGATTTCTTCGAAAAGAGATACCTGCGGGCTATAAAATACGATAGGTTCAAACGAATTATGAAATGTAGAGACGCAATGCTTGCGTCTCTTAGTTAATTATTCAGTAATTTATCTATATTCTCGATGTAATCGAGCGAATCATCAATGTGAAACATTAGTTCGGGAATAATGCGCAGTTGTTTGCCCACGCGTTTCCCCAATTCATAGCGTACGGATTTTACGTTATCGTTGATGTTTGTCAGTATTTCTTCTCCTTTTTCCGAAGGAAAAATGCTGAGGTAAGCGCGCGCCATGCTTAAATCGGGTGATACGCGTACGTTGGTAACCGAGATGAGCACACCGTGCATTTTCTTGGTTTCCAGCAGGAAAATCTCACTTAACTCCTTTTGTATAAGTCGGTTTATTTTTTGTTGTCTGTTCGATTCCATGTTGTTTTCTTTTTATTTTTTTCGGATCAGTGTTAATCCGTCGCGCACGGGCAATATCACTTTTTCCACCCGTTCGTCGGCTGCCAGTCTTTCATTGAATTCCTGAATCCCTTTGGTCTGCCAGTCGTTACTTTCAGGTTCTTCCAGCACCTTACCATCCCACAGGGTATTATCGGCCAGAATAAATCCGCCTTTGCGGACTTTCGGTAATGCAAGTTCAAAATACTCCCCATACAACCGTTTGTCGGCGTCCACGAAAACCAAATCGAAGAATTCGTCTTCAAATTTAGGAATAATTTGCAGCGCATCGCCGAAATACAGCTTTATTTTATCTTTTTGTTCCGACCGGTTGAGGTATTTTTCAATGAAATCGCTCATTTCATCGTCAATTTCAATAGTGTGAACACGTGCTCCTTCATCCAAGCCTTCGGCAAGGCAAATCGCCGAATATCCGGTGTAGGTGCCCAATTCCAATACCTGACGCGGACGGATCATTTGAGCGAACATTTTAAGCAAACGCCCTTGCAAATGCCCCGAAATCATGCGTCCGTGCAACAGGTTGACCTGCGCATCGCGGTGCATCTCCTTCAGCAGTTCCGGTTCGGGATCGCTGTGCGATAGGATGTACTCTTCCAAAACAGGCATCATAATTACCTTTTAGAAAGCAAATCGGATAAATCAGATGCTTCTTGTTTCAATTGCGGCAAATATTTCTTGATAATCGTCCAGATAATTGAATTATCAATTGCGTCATAAGCGTGTATAATACGGTTTCTCAAGGCCACAATCTGAGAAGCGTTCCGTATGGCAACATCTGGCATTACGGAATTGAATTTGTTCACTGCCTCGCCGATAATCCCGACCTGTCGTTCAACAGCGCTCTGTGTCTTTAAATCTTTCGCATATTCCTCAAAGGAAGAAGTGGATAAAATAAAGCCATTCACCAGATCAATCGCATACAAAATATCAGATAAGTATTTCAGCGCTTTTTCCGTCATAAATAAGTACTTTTGAATTTTCGATACTTTTTATCAAATAGGGGTTGCGCAAGGATTCCTTTGTCAATAAATCCACTTTCCGCCGGAAAAAATTTTCCAGCGCATCCCATAACGATAGCAGACGCTCTCCACGCACTAACGGATCATCTTCCGACAATTCAACCATCAAGTCAATATCGCTTTTGTCCGGATCAAATCTTTTCGAACCCACCGACGAACCGAATGCATACAACAATTCCACGTCATACATCCTGCATAATTCTTTGAATTGCTTAGGCGCTTTTTTTATTTCGTTTTCTATAAACATCACGAGTTGTTTGAGATGATTTTACAGCGTAAAATCGGGCAAATTATATTTCTCTTTTGCTTCGAGTATCTTCCAGGCTTCGCTTATGTCGAGGTACGTTGTTCCGCCGGTTTCGCCGAAACTGCCGCCAAGATATGCAACCCGGTCTTCGGGGTGAATCATTCCGCCTTCGATAAGTTTCGTGATGGCGCTGATGTAATAAGCGCGGCGACTTTCTTTGGTATTCTCTATTCCGCGACCGGGCTGATGTTCGCCCATGACGCCGTACGACAAGGCCAGCTCGCGGGCTAGCCGTTCGGTGGTTGTCATGGCATAAACGGGGCTGTGGCCTCTGAATGCAGCCAACACCCTGGCCGTACGGCCGGTGTGACTATCCGTGATAACGGCTTTGGTGTTGAGCCGCGATTCCGATTTCACGGCCTGCTTTGCCATGAATGTAGTTACGTCTTTGTAGTCGTCGGGATCATAAGGCACGCGAATATCATTCTCGGCAAGTTTGGTTTTTTCGGCTTCGTACGATACTTTGGTCATCGTTTGCACCGATTCCACCGGGTATTTCCCGTAAGCGGTTTCACCGCTAAGCATCACCGCATCGGTACGATAAAAGATAGCGTTGGCAATATCGGTAACTTCTGCACGCGTCGGGCGCGGGTTATCTATCATTGATTGCAGCATTTGCGTGGCCACAATCACGGGTTTTTTGAAATGAATGGCCTTGCGGATGAGCACGCGCTGTATTCCCGGTATTTTTTCCTGTGCGACTTCGATGCCCAGATCGCCGCGCGCGATCATAATGCCGTAGGCAACACTCAGAATTTCATCGGCGTTATCCACACCTTCCTGATTTTCGATCTTGGCGATAATTTTGATGGGGCTCTTGTAATCGTCGAGTATTTTCTGCACCTCCAGCACATCTTTTTTACTGCGGACAAACGAGTGCGCGATAAAATCAATATCGTGCTCAACAGCCAACCGGATAAATTCGCGGTCGCGCTCGGTGATGGTCGGCAGATTTATGCGCACGCCGGGGATGTTCACGCTTTTACGGCTTCCGATTGTTCCGTCGTTTTGCACACTGCAAACCAAATGATCGGCATTCACTTCAATCACTTTCAGGCTTATCTCGCCGTCGTCAATCAAAATATCCTCTCCCACGTGCATTTCTGCGGCAATATCAATGTAAGAAACGCAAATGCAATCGGGTGACGATATGCCGTCGGGGTTTCCCGCAACGCGAATACGATCGCCGGTTTTAAGCTCGATGGGCGATTGGGTGACCGTTGTCCTGATCTCGGGCCCTTTAGTATCAATCAGCAGGGCAATACGATTTGACACCGCGCGTACGTTGTTTATGATCTTCAGAAATCCCTCTTCTTTAATATGCGCCGAGTTCATGCGCACGACGTCCATTCCGGCGTCGAAAAGTTGTTGAATAAAGGGGATATCGCACCGTTTATCGGAAATAGTTGCTACAATTTTTGTATGTTTATTCATCATGTTCTAAAAGATATTTGCTTCGCGTTATTCAATTGTTATTCGCACACTTTGTTCGCGTTATTCGTCGAGGCGTTGAAAAATTTACCGCCTCAACAAATATCAACTGAATATCCATCGAATGACGATTGAGTTACTGGTGTTTATTAACACTTTTCAAGTGGTTTTGTTTGTCCTTTTTAGGGCTTCGACGGCTAAACGATAAGAATCGAGACCGAAACCGGCGATAACGCCCGCGCAAACCGCCGAAATCAGTGATTGGTGCCGAAATTCTTCGCGTGCGTGCACGTTGGAAATATGCACCTCGACCACCGGCGCAGGAACGGCTTTTATCGCATCGCGAATAGCGACGGACGTGTGCGTATATCCGCCCGCGTTAAGCACGATACCATCGCACCCAAATCCGGCTTCCTGAATTTTGTTTATCAGCTCGCCTTCTACATTGGATTGATAATATTCCAATTCGATATCGGGATAGGCTTTCTTTAGGGTTTCAAGGTATTCGGCAAACGACTGACTCCCGTAAACCGACGGCTCGCGACTACCCAAAAGATTGAGGTTTGGCCCGTTGATAAGTTGAATTTTCATTTTTACTGACGTTTTGTTGCACAAAGATAGTACTTTGACACTTAAATCCCTAAAGGGAGTTTTTAAATTTTGAAAATTATACCATCTACTTTATTTTTTTGTTTATATTTGCGTGCAACAAACGCAGAATATGGAAGAAAATGAAAACGGCGAACGAATATATCTTGCTTATCAGGTCATTTATGCAACAGCACACGGAAAAATACGGCATTATTTCCATGGGGATTTTTGGTTCCGTGGCCAGAAATGAACAACATGATGGTAGTGATTTGGATATTTTCGTGGAACTTCGTGAAGCTGATCCCGTAATTATGGGGTTTATTCGAGACGATTTGGAAAACATTTGTCAATGCAAAATAGATTTGTTGCGTTTAAGGAAAGGGTTGAATAACTTGTTATTGAAAAAAATAGAGCGCGATGCAATATACGCTTAAAGAAGAAGTCATTGAACAACTGAAACTGATTTTAGAATCTATCCACATGTTAGAAGAAAGAAATAAGGAGATATCTTCCGTTCATGATTTTTTATCTTCTCCCTGGGGTATGACACTTCTGATGCAAACCTGATGCGCATTCAGTTCATTGGCGAAACAGCCTCCGCCATTGATAAAAAAACCGATAAAACCTTATTTGTTAACTATCCTCAAATTCCGTGGAAACAAATCTACAGTATGCGTAATTTCATTTCTCATCAGTATGCCGACATTGATCCGGAAATGATTTTAGTTACTCTCCGAAAACACATTCCCCTTTTAGAATCAACTGTAAAACAAATCATTGAAGATTTACAACAAAACTGAAACTATCTCTTTTTTGTAAAAAACACACTAAAAAAAATGCATAAAGCTTATTCATATCAGGAATCGGCACTAAATTAATTTAGTTAAAAAATTAAGCGAAAAACAAAAGCGACCCGCTGAATAGCAGATCGCTTTTGACATATAAAATAAGCTACGTTTATTCTTCCTTATCGGCAGTTTGAACCACTTCTTCGTTGTTAACGGCAGGAACCGTAAAATCGGCTGAAGCCATGCGTTGGTAAGAACGATAGCGCCATTGCGCATTTTCTTTCGCTGCTTCAAACAATTCCTCCGCTTCTTTGGGGAACGATTTGGTCAATTGCGTGTAACGCACTTCGCCCATGAGGAAGTCGTGGAATTTGCTCCAATCCGGTTCTTTGCTATCCAGCGAGAACGGGTTCTTGCCTTCGTCTTCCAAACGTGGATCGTAACGCCACAATTGCCAGTATCCGCATTCAACCGCAGCCTTTTCTTCCGATTGCGCGCTGCCCATACCTTTCTTCAAACCGTGACTGATACACGGCGAATATGCGATGATCAGCGACGGGCCGTTATAAGATTCGGCTTCCTTCAAGGCTTTCAGGTAGTGGCTTTGGTTGGCGCCCATGGCAACCTGCGCAACATAAACATAGCCGTAGGTAGCTGCAATCATGCCGAGGTCTTTCTTGCGGATGCGTTTACCCGCTGCCGCAAACTTGGCCACAGCTGCAATGGGTGTGGCTTTGGACGATTGTCCGCCGGTGTTGGAATACACTTCGGTATCCATAACAAGCACGTTAATGTCCTGTCCCATAGCCAACACGTGGTCGAGTCCGCCAAAACCGATGTCATAAGCCCAACCGTCGCCGCCGAACACCCAAATGGATTTCTTGGCAAGGTATTTTTCGAGCGAAAGGATTTCTTTGGCAACTTCGTTGTTCACGCCCTTGAGCACATCAACGATTTTCGCCGAAACTTCTTTCGATTTATCGGCATCGTCTTTGCTGTCAATCCATTCCTGGAACAGTACCTTTTGATCTTCGTCGAAATCGTTGGATTGGCGTGCCTGGCTCATCAAGTCTTTTATGCGGTTACGCATGCTCGCGTGAGCTATCACAAAACCGTAACCAAATTCGGCATTGTCTTCGAACAACGAGT
>JAQVEB010000045.1 GCA_028698105.1 Petrimonas sp.
TGACATTTAGGTTTTGCAGAGCTACGTCGTGAATCACCTGATCGTAAGCGCGTTGCATGAACGATGAGTAGATGTTGCAGAACGGAATGTACCCTTCCTTGGCCAATCCGGCGGAGAATGTTACGGCATGTGCTTCGGCTATGCCTACATCGAACGAGCGATCCGGAAATTCTTTCATCAAATGCGTCATGGAGCACCCGGTGGGCATTGCAGGCGTAATGCCTACTATTTTTTTATTCTTGCGGGCAAGCTCCACCAGCGTGTATCCGAAGACGTCCTGATAAAGTTGCGGCTGGTCTTTCCTTCGTTTCACGATGCGTTCGCCGGTATCTTTGTTGAACAGGCCGGGAGCGTGCCACACGGTAGCCGACTTTTCGGCCGGGCCGTACCCTTTACCCTTAATCGTTTTGATGTGCAGTATTTTCGGCCCGTTCATGTTCTTGATGTTGTGCAACACACGAATAAGTTCGGGAAGGTTATGCCCGTCCACCGGCCCGAAATACCGGATATTGAATCCTTCAAACAGGTTTTGTTGCCTGGTGAGCAGCGATTTCACACTGTTGTTGAACCGCAGCACGAAGTTCTTTTTCTCATCGTCAATCAGTTTTTTCTGTTTGAATGTCTGATAGACTTTGTTTCTTACTTTGTTGTATTTTGATGAAGTGGTCAATTTCACCAGATAATCCTGCAGCCCGCCCACGTTGTCGTCAATAGACATATCGTTATCGTTGAGGATGATAAGCAGGTTGTTGGGTTGCGAGCAGGCGTTGTTCAGCCCTTCGTAAGCCAATCCGCCGGTCAGGGCGCCATCGCCGATGATAGCCACTACGTGACGGTCGCTCTCGTTATTGAGATTGGCTGCTACGGCCATTCCCAACGCTGCCGAAATGGAGGTGGAAGCGTGTCCGGCAATAAACGTGTCGTACTCGCTTTCATCGGGATTTGTGAATCCCGAAAGCCCGCCCAGTTTGCGGTTTGTGGAGAATTTTTCCCGTCGTCCGGTGAGGATTTTGTGGCCGTAGGCCTGATGCCCTACATCCCAGACCAACCTGTCGTAAGGCGTGTTGTAAATATAATGTAAAGCCACGGTCAACTCCACGGTTCCCAGACTTGATGCAAAATGTCCCGGATTGTGCGAAAGCTGGTCAATGATGAATTCCCGCAATTCGGAACACACGGTTTGCAGTTGTTTTATGTTGAGTTTTTTTAGGTCGGCCGGACTATTTATTTGTTCTAATAATTCCATTTCATCGAAACGTTATCTAAGCATATAACGCACCATTTACTATTATGTTTAAAAATCTCTTAGTTTGCCATATCGGAGAAGAACTTGATGCGCACCAGCCGGATCTCGGTTTCCGTGTAATCGGGCAGCTCTTCGATGGCCAGCTCCAGGTTATCGGTCTCGGCTTCCTGAAAATAATCGTAAATATCCTGCAGCACGTCCTGATCCAGTACTTCGTTCAGGAAATAATCAATGTTTATTTTCGTGCCTGAGTAAACGATGGCTTCCACTTCCGAAAGCATTTCTTCAAAATCAATGCCTTTGGATTCGGCCAGGTCGTCGAGCGCTACTTTGCGATCAATAGCCTGAACAATGGAAACTTTCAGTTTCGATTTGTTTGCCACGGTTTTTACGCGCAAATCTTCGGGACGTTCTATCTCGTTTTCTTCTACATGTTTTTTTATCAATTCCACGAATTCCTTGCCGTAGCGTTTGGCTTTCCCTGCCCCCACACCCGGCATGTTTTGGAGCTCTTCGAGCGTGATGGGGTAGGTGGTGGCCATAGCCTCGAGTGTGGCCGGCTGGAAAATTACGTATGGGGGCACGTTAAGTTTTTTCGATAATTTTTTCCGCAAATCTTTCATCATGGAAAAAAGTACCGGGTCAACCGCGCCGGAACTGCCGCCACCAGAGGTAACCACATCGGAGTTTTCCGATTCCAGTTCTTCGGGGCTGTCATCTTCGTCTTCATCTTTCGTTATCTTGAACGAAACGGGATTTTTCAGGAAATCTTTTCCTTTTTTGGTGAATTTAAGCAGGCCATAGTTTTCGATATCTTTTTTCAGATAATTTTCCAACAAAGCGTGACGAATAACAGCATCCCAGGTGTTTTCTTCTTCGTCGGACCCCGACCCGAATTCTTCCAGTTCGGCATGGCCGTATGTTTCTATATCGGATGTTTCTTTTCCGAGTAAAAAGTTAATTACATATTCGGTTTTTTGTTTTTCCTTTAACGCATTTATTGCTTCCAAAACCGTTATCAATAGTTCTTTTGCTTCCACTTTTATTTTTGGATTTAAACAATTATCACAATTTCCACAATTGGGTTCCATATATTCTTCGCCGAAGTAATGCAGCAGCATTTTTCTGCGGCAAACCGACGATTCGGCATACGCGGCCGTCTCCAACAGGAGTTGTTTGCCGATTTCCTGCTCGGCTACAGGTTTTCCCTGCATAAAGCGCTCCAGTTTTTGCAGGTCTTTATCAGAATAAAAAGCGATGCATTTGCCTTCGCCGCCGTCGCGTCCCGAGCGTCCCGTTTCCTGATAGTAGCCTTCCAGGCTTTTGGGTATGTCGTAATGGATCACATACCGCACATCGGGTTTGTCAATACCCATGCCGAAGGCAATGGTTGCAACGATCACCTCGGCATGCTCCATCAGAAAAGCATCCTGATTGGCGCTGCGTGTTGCGGCGTCCATGCCGGCGTGATAGGGGAGCGCCCGGATGTCGTTGGCTTGCAGGATTTCGGCAAAATCGTCCACTTTTTTCCGGCTCAGGCAGTACACGATTCCCGATTTATTCCCTTGACTGAGAATGTATTTAATGATCTCGCTGTCCACCTTGTCGGTTTTCGACCTTACCTCGTAATAGAGATTTGCCCGGTTGAAAGACGATTTGAACACGGCTGCGTCCGTCATGCTCATCGTCTTCTGAATATCGTGTTGCACTTTGGGTGTTGCGGTGGCCGTGAGCGCAATCACGGGTTTTACGCCTATCTCGTTGATAATGGGACGTATGCGCCGGTATTCCGGTCGAAAGTCGTGCCCCCATTCCGATATACAGTGCGCTTCGTCCACCGCATAGAACGAAATTTTTATGTTTCGCAGAAAATCAATATTTTCCTGTTTGGTCAGCGATTCGGGAGCCACGTACAGTAGCTTGGTTTTACCGCTCAAAATATCGGCTTTTACTTTTTCGATCTCCGTTTTGTTGAGCGAGGAGTTCAGGAAATGGGCTACGCCGTCGTCTTCACTGTAATTGCGTAAGGCATCCACCTGATTTTTCATTAGCGCTATAAGGGGCGATATGATAATGGCGGTACCTTCGGACAACAACGCCGGCAGTTGGTAGCAAAGCGATTTGCCGCCACCGGTGGGCATCAATACAAACGTGTCTTTTCCGGAGATAATGCTGCGCATAATATCTTCCTGATTGCCTTTAAAGGTATCAAATCCGAAGTATTTCTTAAGACCTTTGTAAAGTGTGTCTTGTTTTTCCATAAATCCCGAATAGCTTGTTATGAAATTAGCCTGATTAATCCGAAAAAACTTCCTTCTAACTGTAATGCAACAAATATAAAAAGTATTTTATATTCCGCAAAACCGAAATATAAAAAAACTAAGTTACAAGATAATATTTAAACCACGAAGAAACTAAATGTTAAAAAATGGTTTTTCCCTGTTTTTTGCATCAAAAAAATCCCTGAAATGAAATTCAAGGATTTATCTTATCGCTTCGGATGCTTTTGCGGAAGTTTAAGCTACCTTTAATTTTGCAAAATCCGATTTTTCCAGATGTTCAACGGCATAATCGAGCGTGATGTGCAGTTTTTTCTTGTTGTTCTCAGACGGCAACAGAAACATGGCGTCAATCATGATCGCTTCCACGATAGATCGCAGGCCGCGCGCGCCCAGTTTATACTCAATAGCCTTATCCACAATGTATTCATATACGTTTTTATCGAAAGTGAGCGCGATACCGTCCATGTCGAATAGCTTTTCGTATTGCTTGATGATGGAGTTTTTGGGTTCCGTGAGAATACGGATGAGCGCTTCGCGATCGAGCGGATTGAGGTATGTGAGTATGGGCAGCCGGCCGATAATTTCGGGAATAAGGCCGAAGGCCTTTAAGTCCATCGGGGTGATGTATTTCATCAGGTTGGCTCTGTCCACCCGTGCGGTGTCGTTGCTCGCGGCGTAGCCCACCACGCGCGTGTTGAGGCGTTGCGCGATTTTTTTCTCGATTCCGTCGAACGCGCCGCCGCAAACGAACAAAATATTCTTTGTATTGACGGCGATCATGCGTTGTTCTGGGTGTTTGCGCCCGCCCTGCGGCGGCACGTTCACCACGGAGCCTTCCAGCAGTTTAAGCAATCCCTGTTGCACGCCTTCGCCGCTCACGTCGCGGGTAATGGACGGGTTGTCGCTTTTTCGGGCAATCTTGTCTATTTCGTCAATAAAAACAATGCCCCGTTCGGCCGAAGCCACATCGTAATCGGCCACCTGCAGCAGCCGGGTGAGGATGCTTTCGATATCTTCGCCCACATATCCGGCCTCGGTGAGCACCGTGGCGTCCACAATGGTGAAGGGCACTTGCAGCATCTTGGCTATCGTGCGCGCGAGAAGGGTTTTTCCCGTTCCGGTGGCGCCTACCATGATGATGTTCGATTTTTCGATCTCAACATCGTCCTTGATGTTTTTTTGCAGGATGCGTTTGTAGTGATTGTAAACCGATACGGATAGGAAGCGTTTGGCTGTGTCCTGCCCGATAACGTATTGATCTAAAAACTCTTTTATCTGTTTGGGTTTCGGCAGTGTGTGCAACGAAATATCCAACGGCGATTTTTCCGAGCTCTTGAACGTTTCGTTCACGATTTCGTGCGCCTGCTCGGCACACATGTCGCAAATGTGCCCTGAAATTCCCGCGATGAGTAACGTTACTTCGTTTTCACTTCTACCGCAAAAACTGCAATGATTGCTGCTGTTTGATTTTTTTGCCATGTAAATGTTGTTTCGTTTCGGTAAGCCGGTTTTTTATGCCGGCGTTAGCTTCGTTTCCGATGCTTTTTTATTTTTTTACCAGTACATTGTCCACCATGCCGTAGTCTTTGGCTTCGGCGGCAGACATCCAGAAATCGCGATCGGAATCGCGGGCGACTTCTTCGATGGGTTTCCCTGAATGTTTTGAGATGATGGCGAAAAGTTCCTGTTTCACTTTCGCTATTTCCCTCGCCGTGATCTCAATATCGGAAGCTTGTCCCTGCACGCCGCCCAACGGTTGATGGATCATCACACGCGAATGCGTGAGCGCGAAGCGCTTTTTTGGTGTTCCGGCCACGAGCAGCACCGCAGCCATGGAGGCGGCAATGCCGGTGCAAATGGTGGAAACGTCGCTGGAGATAAACTGCATGGTGTCGTAAATACCGTAACCGGCATACACTGAGCCGCCGGGTGAGTTGATGTAAATGGAAATGTCTTTTCCCTGATCGGCGGAATCCAGATACAGCAATTGTGCCTGTATCACGTTGGCGGTGTAATCGTCAACCTGGGTTCCCAAAAAGATGATCCTGTCCATCATCAGGCGCGAGAAAACGTCCATCTGTGCTACGTTGAGCTGGCGTTCTTCGATAATGGTGGGCGAAATATAACCGTAATCGCTGGTTATCTTCATGTAACTATCTAAACGGGATCCGTTCATTCCCAGATGCTTAACGGCGTATTTTCTGAAATCGTTGTTGTTGTTCATATTCATTTTTTATTTGTCCGGAAATTCCGGTGAATCGTTTTGGTTTTGCTTTTTTATTTACCGTAGCAAATAAAGTGCCAAAACGACGAAAAACAATAAAGGTTTTTACCTTTTTCGTTAATTGAAAACAAAGTTATAATGAATATTTGAAATACACAATTAAACTTTGCAAACAAAAAGACGGTAAAAACCTTTATTGTTTTCTGATAAACAGCAGTTTATTCTTTTTCTCTTTCTTTTTTGTCTGCTTCCAGCAACTCGGAGAGTTCTTTGGAAGAGATTTCCTGTTCGGTTACTTTCACGGTTTCTTTCATCCAGTCGGCTACTTTTTGTTCGATGAGCCTGTCGTACAGGTTGCGCACGGTTTCTTCGTTTCCGAGCATGCTTTTGGCATAACTTTGCAGCGTTTCGAGCGGAACATTGCTCATGCCGTATTGCGCAAACTGGGCTTTTGCCACTTCGGTAGCCATGGCTTCCAGCTCTTCGCTTTCTACCTTTATATCGTTTTCTTTCACGATCTTTTCCTTCGCGATATGGAATTTCAGGTCGTCCAATACGCGTGGATAATCTTCTTCGACCGATTCGGTTGTTTTATTTTCATCGGAAGCCAGTAACCAGCGTTTCAACAATTCGTCGGGGAATTGCACGTCTTTGGTTTTGTCGAGGATGAGTTTGCGCACATCCTGCATGAACAGGTAATCGCAATTCGGTTTAAACTGCGCGTTTAACGATTCCTGAATCTTCGATTTGAATTCTTCTTCCGTTGAAGCCACACCTTCACCCAGCACTTTGTCAAAGAGTTCCTGATTCATTTCGGCTTCTGCATACCGGGTAATCTCCTTTACTTCGAAGCTGAAATCGGAATTGATGTCTTTGACATTCTCTTTGGTGGTTTGCAGAAGCGAAGCAACTTCTGCCTCGTTGTTGTCGTAAGCCTGTTTTGGGTTGAAGACAACGGCGTCGCCTGATTTGGCGCCGGTAAACTGTTTTTTCGTTTTTTCTTCCTTCACGTACGAAGGCATCAGAATGGCGTTTTCAATCACCAATCCGTTTTCTTTCGGCTGGCCGTTTTCCATTTCGGTAAGCGTGCCTTTAAGCAGGTCGGTTTCCAGAGCCGGTTCGTCCACGGTTTTATAGGTTCCGTAGTTGGCCAGATAAGCTTCAAGCTGCTTTTGCAGAAGATCATCTTCCAGTTTCACGGTGTGATAGGTGAGGCGGTTCTTTTTGTTCAGCGGCAACTCGAATTCGGGCGTGAGGGCGATATCGAATTTGAATTCAAAATTCTCGTCTTTATCAAAATCAATTTCTTTCTCGTCTTCGCTCGGCATGGGTTCTCCCAATATCTGAAGGTTATTTTCCCGAATGTATTTCAGCAATTCTTCGTTCACCAGCTTGTTCAATTCATCGGCCAAAATAGATTTGCCGTACATTTTCCGGATAATGCCCTTGGGTACTTTTCCCTGTCTGAAACCGGGGATGTTGGCTCTTTGGCGAAACTGGTTCAACGATTTTTCTACTTTCTCCTGATAATCGGGTTTTTCGATATCTACGGCAATTACGCCGTTCACGTCGTCTTTTTTTGTAAGTGATACCTTCATTACAGCTTTTTTACTTTTTTTTGTTAGTGGCAGGAAATGAAAAACGATTTGTTTTGATGTTCAATCTTTTTGCGACTTTTTCCTTCAATTTTTTTCGAGGTGCAAAATTACGCTTATTCTCTTAATTTGCAAAATATTTCTGCTATTTCGTCGCGGAGGTTTACTAAACAAGGTTAAACGGTTCGCCCTTAAACCGCTGTTTTTTTTAACTGGTAAAACATGTATCTTTGCATTTCAAAATTGAAATCATGCAACGAATATTTGCACATACGCTGGACAGGTCGCGGATTTTTTATCTTTTCCTGTTCCTGATTGTAGGGTTATTTTTATCGGGAAGTCTGATGGAGATGCTTTCCGGCGCTTTGGGATGGACCGATGCGGCCAATGTATGGTATATTCGCCTGAGCGTGTTTTTGCAAGGATTGCTTATGTTTTTTTTCCCGGCATTCACCATTGCGGTCTGGAGCGACGATAAGCCGTTGCATTTTTTGAGCCTGCGGAAACGGAATGACCTTTTCTTGCTGATGATGCTGGCGATCATTATTTTCATCGTTTCTTCGCCGATGATCTCGCTGCTGACGCAATGGAACAAGCAAATGATGCTCCCCGGCTTCATGAGTTCCGTGGAAGATTGGATGCGAAACACCGAAGACGCTGCGGCGCAATCAACCGGTATATTGCTGGGCGATAGAACAACGTTCGGTTTTTTTGCTAATCTCCTGCTTATAGCCGCTTTTACGGCTGTTTCGGAGGAGTTCTTTTTCAGGGGCGTATTGCAACGTTCGCTGGAAGGGATGATGAAAAACGGACACGCCGCCGTGTGGGTGGCAGCCTTTGTTTTCAGCGTCCTTCATTTGCAATTTTACGGTTTTTTGCCCCGGTTGGCGTTAGGCGTCATACTGGGATATTTATTTTTATACAGCCGCAATTTATGGGTTCCTGTTATTGCTCATTTTTTTAATAATGCCACGGTAATTGTAACCACTTATTTTTGGGGAGATACCCTTTTTGTGAAACAAATGAATAACCCCCAACTGTCGTTCACACTGAGCGTTTATGCTGTGGCCGGCGCAGCAGCTCTGGTTTTGTTATTCATGTATTACAAGCGGGTTGCATCGAGAGCGGCTACATCAGAAAAATAATACGTTATGATACAGATACAGAATGCCCTTTTGTCCGATGAAATTTTTGAAGAAAATTTCATTTGCGATCTTTGCAAATGCAAGGGACAGTGCTGTGTGGATGGTGAATCGGGTGCACCCTTGACGCAGGAAGAGTACGAGGCGATAAAAGAAATTTTGCCCGAAATATGGAACGATCTGTCGCAGGCCGCCCGCGAACTGATCGCCAAACAAGGCATTGCTTACGTGGATACGGATGGCGAACTGGTGACTTCCATCATTAACGGTGAGGAGTGCGTGTTCACCTATTTCGATGCCGAAGGCATTTGTAAATGTGCGATTGACAATGCTTACAGGGAAGGGCACATTGATGTTCAGAAACCCATTTCGTGCCATTTGTATCCCATCAGGATAAAAGAGTACAGTGATTTTACGGCCGTAAATTACCATCGGTGGTCGGTGTGCAAACCGGCTGTGAAGTTGGGCAAAAAAGAAGGCGTGAAAATTTACGAGTTTCTGAAAGAGCCGCTTATCCGAAAGTTTGGGGTCGAATGGTATGATGAGGTTTGTGAAGCAGCGAAAATGCTGAAAAAAGCCAAACCGTGAAAAACCTCCAGGTTGTAAAACTGTTTATGGGATTTATTTTGTAACTTAGCGCCCAATAATAACAGTTTACGAAATGGAATTACTGTATCTGGAAGAACATACCCATTGCGCAAATTACACGTTTGAAGGCCAGGCGTTATTCAAGCACTTTAAATTAAAAAGCGGCGAGGAATTCGGCTTTGGAACAAAAGCCGAATATATGTTTGTTTTTATGCTTCGGGGCGCGCTTAAATTAACATGTTTCCATGACGAAGAATATATTGTTAAAGAGAACGAAATGCTTTCGTTGGGATACGGCATTGATTTCATCGGAAAATGCCTTGCCGATACAGAATTGATACTACTCGTTTTCGATAAGCCACAGGTGAGATGCGATGAATTTTCATTCATAAAATTGAAAAAATACCTTCCTCCCGAAGATACTGTAGTTCGCAGGCTTCAAATGGTGTCTCCCATAGTGGAATTTTTAAATAACATCATTTTCTACATCAACAGTAAAATGTACTGTCGCCATTTGCAGGATATCAAACAAAGCGAGTGGTTTTTTTTGATGAGAGCTTTCTACACAAAAGAGGAAAATGCTATGTTTTTCGCACCGTTGATCGAAGAGAAAAACAATTTCACGCTTTTGTTGAAAGAAAAGGCGCCTCAAGTCGGCACTGTCCAGGAATTGGCTGAAGCGTGCAACATGACTACGAAAACGCTAACACGGAATTTTAAAAAATACTTCGATACCACGCCAAAAAAATGGTTGCAATTACAGCGAAAACCGGCAGTGAGGCTGTCTCTGCTTCAATCGAAAGATAAAATAAAAATATTGTCCAACCAGTTGGGCTTTTCGTCGGGTTCGCATCTGAACCTTTATTGCCGGAAATATATGGATAAATCGCCCCGGGAAATAAAAGATTCCCGTTAGCAGGTCTGTTAAGTGATTTTTTTAGATATTTACGAACGTATTATTCATTTAAAATAGATTATTTATGAAGTACAAATTAAGCAAAATTTCGATAACGTTTATGCTGTTATCAGGGCTGTTTTTTAGCGCTCAGGCACAAAAAACAGCTATCAAAACCAACATTCCGTATTGGTTTACAGCAACTCCTAATTTAGGATTGGAATTCGCCCTTGGCGATAAGGTTTCACTTGAATTGTCGGGTGGGTATAATCCTTTTAAATTCAGCGACACCAAACAGTTACGTCATTGGGTGGTTTGGCCCGAGTTACGGTATTGGACGTGCGAGACGTTCAACGGACATTTTTTCGGATTGCACGCAGTTGGCGGGCAATACAACATCGGTGGTTGGGATCTTCCCGTAGATAAACTTAAAGTACTAAATGAAAGAAGGTATCAGGGGTCGGCTATCGGAGTAGGTCTGAGCTACGGATACCAATGGATACTTAGCGATCACTGGGGGATGGAATTCACTTTAGGTGCCGGATTTGCCAGGTTTAAATACGATGTTTATAAATTAGGGAACAATGGCGAGCACATCGGTAAAAATCAGAAAAATTATTTCGGGCCTACAAAAGGAGCCCTCTCAATTGTGTATGTTTTCTAAATGAAAAAAAGATAAATTATGAAGAAGAAATTATATATACTTTTCGTCCTGATTTTTGTAACAGGTTCGTTAATCAGCCAGGTGAGTTATTTAAATCAACTTTCTTTCAATAATCTTACGGCTGAGAAAAATGCAGGAAATCTAAATCTGCATATGGATGTGGATGTAAGCAAAATGGATGTTTCAACTCAGCACATGGTTGTTTTGACACCGGTTCTTAATTCGGTTGACGGAGTTACGAAACTCGATCTTCCGGCAATTATCATAAACGGAAAAACGCGCGACAAAGCCTTGAGCCGGGCTATGAACCTGGGCGGAGAAAAGCTCTTCCGGACAGCTCCTCAAACAATTTTTGCCAGAATAAACGGAACCAATCAAACAATTCCCTACGATGTTTCCTTTCCGTTGGAAGATTGGATGAAAAAAGCCACATTAACGATAAAAGAACAGGTGAAAGCATGTGCCGATTGTGAATTGGGTCAAAACCAGACCTTGTTATCGGAGCGGTTATTGTCGAAGGATTTAAATCCCACATATCAGCTAACTTATATTACACCGAAGGCCGAGCCCGTGAAACAACGCAGTGAAAAGCATGATGCGTATCTGAATTTTAAAGTGGGAAAAGCGGATATTTTGCCCGATTTCGGGAATAATGCAGCCGAACTTGCCAAAGTGGATCAAACAATAAGGGAAGTGCAAAACGATAAAGATTTGACCGTAACTAATTTATCTATTTCCGGTTATGCTTCACCCGAAGGCAGTGTAAAAATGAACAGAGATTTATCGGAAAAAAGGGCAAGAGCTTTTGCCGATTATCTGGCCGCCAAATACACAATGCCGAAAGATCGGTTCAAAGTAAATTGGTATGGTGAAGATTGGGCAGGGCTAAAAAACGCTGTAGAAAAATCCTCCATTGCCGATAAGAATGCCATTCTGAATATTATTAATACGGTAAGTAATCCCGATTTGAGGGATGCCCCATTAAAAAAACTGTCCGGTGGTACAACATACAAAACGCTGCTTGAAACCTATTATCCGCCATTGCGTCGCAACGAATATACTATTGCCTACGTCGCCCGTGCCTTTGATGTAAACGAGGCCAGGGAGGTTATAAAAACTCGCCCGCAATTGTTAAGTTTGAACGAAATGTTTCTCGTTTCGCAAACTTATGATAAAGGAAGCCGGGAATTTAAAGACGTGTTCGATGTAGCCGCGCGAATGTATCCCAACGATCCGGTGGCAAACATAAATGCAGCAACCGTTGAATTGGAAGGCGGAAATGCAGATGCCGCATACTCGCGCTTGCAGAAATTTGAACGTATGCCTGACGCCTGGAATAACATCGGGGTAGCGCTGGTTATGAAACAGCGCTACGAAGAAGCGCTCGGGTATTTCGACAGAGCTGCCGCCAGGGGAAACACAACGGCGAAGCTGAATGCCGAACAACTCAGATTGTTTCTGGCCGATCAGAAATAAAATGCATTTTTTTTAACAAAGAATAGCCGGGTTTCTGCAAATCCGGCTATCTTTGTAAATAGAAGTAAATATCGGAAAACAATAGAGGTAATCATGAATTTAATAAGAAAGACAATTTTGCTGAGTTTGTTTGGTGTTATGCTTTCTGTTCACGTACAGGCACAAAAGACGTTTGCCGTAAAAACTAATGTTCCACATTTAGCCACCCTTACGCCCAATTTAGGAATGGAGGTTGCATTTGGCGGCAAAATGACGGTTGAAATATCGGGAGGGTATAATCCTTTTACTTTTGCAGATGACACACAATGGAAACATTGGATACTATGGCCTGAAGTGCGTTACTGGATTTGGGAACCTTTCAACGGACATTTGCTTGGGGTGCACGGTGTTTTTGCAGAGTTTAACGTGGGTGGACTGGATATTCCGATAAGCAGACTGGCGGCTTTGAAAGATCGTCGTTATCAGGGAAATGTAAAAGGAGCAGGCTTAAGTTATGGTTACGCGTGGATTATCGGCAATAATTTACTTCTTGAGGTGACGGCAGGGGTTGGATATGCGCGTTTGAATTACGATGTCTTCACAAAAGGAACTGACGGATTTAAAATAAATGAAGGCCGAAAACATTACATTGGCCCAACCAAAGGTGCTGTTTCGCTGGTATATGTTTTTTGATGCGACCTGAAATCTTACGAACAAAATCGCCGGTTTAAAATTTTGTCCTCTGATACCTGATTTCTAAATATTTTACTGTAAATTTGTTACCATGATCCGCAAGATAATTCATATAGATATGGATGCGTTTTATGCGTCTATAGAACAACGCGATAATCCGGAATACAGGGAGAAACCCGTCGCGGTGGGATATGGAGGAAAACGCGGCGTGGTGGCGGCTGCAAGTTACGAAGCCCGCAAGTATGGCGTCCGTTCGGCGATGGCATCGGTTACAGCGTTGCGAAAATGCCCGCATCTAATTTTTGTTTTGCCTCGGTTCGATGTCTATAAATCGGTTTCCGGCCAGATCATGCAGATATTCTACGAATATACCGACAAAGTGGAGCCGCTGTCGCTCGACGAAGCTTTCCTCGATGTTACATCAAACAAAAAAGGTATTCTTTCCGCCACACAAATAGCGAAGGAGATCAAGCAAAAAATATATAACCACACTCACCTAAATGCTTCGGCCGGTGTTTCATACAACAAGTTTCTGGCGAAAATTGCATCCGATTACAAAAAACCGAACGGTTTATACGTGATCACCCCGGAAAAAGCGGAAGCCTTTATCGAAAAGTTACCCATCGAACGCTTTTTCGGCGTCGGAAAGGTTACGGCCGCACGCATGAACGAATTAGGCATCAGAACCGGAATGGATTTGAAGCGATGGGCCGAAATAGACTTGGTGCAGCAGTTCGGGAAGGCGGGGATGATGTATTTTCAATTTGCCCGGGGAATAGACGAACGCGAGGTTGAGTCGGAGCATGTGCGTAAATCGCTGGGAGCCGAAGAGACGTTTTCGGAAGATCTTTTTGAGATGGTTGATCTCCTGAGTGCATTGGACGAACTGGCCAGAGAAGTGCATCGAAGGGCAGAAAAACGAAATTTTCTCGCCAAAACAATCACCCTGAAAATAAAGTATGCCGATTTTGATGTGATAACACGCAGTAAAACGGTTGATTATTACTTCAAAAAATACGAACAGCTTTTCGATTTAGGAAAGGAGTTGCTTTTTTCGGTCGAAAACATCGAGGAACGCAAGATACGTTTAATGGGCCTCACGCTCAAAAATGCGCAAACCGAGATTCATTCGCCTAAAAATCAGCCTGTTCAGTTAGCCTTCGATTTTAAGGAAAAGGACTGATCTTTACAGAATAAAATTCTCGGGATGTCTTCCTTTGATGTCTTTATAGTACGATTTTATCTTTATCAGATCGGTTGCATAGTCGCCCGACGGATAGAACAGGTCGAGAAGTGAGGCTTCTTTTTTGCTATAGTCCAATCCGATCAATAGAATAGGAACATTAGCCTT
>JAQVEB010000046.1 GCA_028698105.1 Petrimonas sp.
TGTTTTACAATCCGATACCGAACTCCTCGACGAAGTAGTTGTGACTGCAATGGGAATCCGGAAAGAGCGAAAAGCCCTCGGTTATGCCGTGCAGGACTTAAAAAGCGATGAATTATTGAAAAATAAATCGGCTAATGTCATCAATTCGCTTGCCGGAAAAATTTCAGGGGTGAATGTAACGCAGAGTTCCGGTGCAGCCGGTGCCGGTGCGCAGATCATTTTGCGTGGTGGCACTTCGTTGGAAAGAGATAATCAGCCGTTGTTCGTTGTAGATGGTGTTATTTACGACAACTCCACGGTAATCGGAGGTAACAGCGCGTTCGATGGCGCCTTGACAACGGCTACATCTTACGGTAATCGTGTTATGGATATAAACCCGGAAGATATAGAAACGATGTCGGTGCTTA
The DNA here is from genome assembly GCA_028698105.1 of Petrimonas sp. GTDB lineage: Bacteria > Bacteroidota > Bacteroidia > Bacteroidales > Dysgonomonadaceae > JAQVEB01. The sequence goes on from JAQVEB010000046.1 coordinate 408, forward strand.
AAGGCCCCGCCGCCGCTGCTCTTTATGGCTCAAAAGCCGCTGCTGGAGCTATTGTTATAACAACGAAAAAAGGACAGGAGGGAACGGTTCAGGTAAACGTCAGTACCAAAACCTCTACCAATTGGGTAAACCGTTACCCCGAACAGCAAGATGGTTATAAGAGAGGATTTTACAATGCTTTAGGTGTTTTGGATGAATACACAACCCAATCGTGGGGTGAGCCGTTTGGCCCGAATGATATGATGTATAATAACATCGAAGATTTTTTCCAAAATTCCGCCGTTTTTGATAATAACGTGAGTGTTTCGGGAGGGAATAAAAACGGCAGTTTTTATTTGTCCGCATCCAGATTCGATCAAAAAGGGATTGTTCCGAAAACGGGATACGATAAAACGACTTTTCGTTTTAACGGAGATCAGAAATATGGCATCCTTACCGTTGGTACAAATGTGGCCTATTCGTTAGCCAATACCCGAAAAACGTTGACATCGTCAGGATTATGGGGTTCCGGCGGAACGGGAGCAATGACCTCAGTGTACCGATGGGCGAGAAGCGACGATATGAAACACTATCTTAACGAAGATGGAACAAAATACCGGATGTTCGAAGGTTTGCAGGAATTGCAAGACGATGTGGAGAATCCTTATTGGATCATCAATAAGAATAAATTGGGAGACGATACCGAACGTATCACCGGTAATGTGAACGCTAACGTGAAATTATTCGACTGGTGGAACGTGACATACCGGTTGGGTGCAGACAGCTACACAACAAGGAACTCAACGCTCATCGCGCCCGGAGGCGCGGTACAACTGCTGTGGCAAAACGGGATGATGTCCGAAAGTGATTACCGTTACAATTATTGGTCGTCCAACCTGATGTCGAATTTTGAAAAGCAGTATGGAGACTTCGATTTTGGATTACTTTTGGGCTACTTCTCCGAGCAAACCAAAACAACCACCAACAGGAGAATGGGATATGATTTTGTCGTAAGTAATTTCTTCAGTTTCGAAAACATTGTTGCTGCAAACAAAAAATTCGCAGAAATAAACATGATGAAACGGCTGTTTGGAATATATGGCGAATTTAGAGCCTCGTACCGAAATATGCTTTACCTCACCGTTACCGGAAGAAATGACTGGACTTCTACCTTACCCGTAGAAAACAGATCCTATTTTTATCCGTCGATAGGTGGCAGCTTTGTATTTTCGGAACTAATGCCGAACAACGATGTTGTATCGTTTGGGAAATTGCGCGCATCATGGGCACGAGTAGGAAAAGATGCTTCGCCCTATGTAACCAACACATATTTATGGCCTTCGCGTGAATTTTTGGGTGGCATAATCGGAACGGGGAATAACTGGTCTCGCGGCAATCCATATCTGAAACCGGAAATAACTGATTCATACGAAGTTGGCGTTGAAATGAGATTCTTAAAAGGCCGTTTGGGCTTCGACTGGGCTTATTACTCCAATAATTCGTACAATCAAATTCTATCGCCACGCTTAGGCCAGTCAACCGGATATATTTTTGTATCGGTAAACGGGGGCGATATCACCAATAAGGGAATGGAATTGTCAATTACCGGCCAACCCGTAAAAACCCGCGATTTTGTGTGGGATGCAACGTTGAACATGGCAGGTAACAGAGGAACCGTTCAGAATTTGTTGAAAGGAGTTGATATTTTATATGTAACAGATGTTCAGGTAGGAAATGCTAAAGCAGCATCGTTTAACGGTGGCAACTTTATGGCCATTTCAGGTTCCAAATGGTCTCGAACCGAAGATGGAAAAGTGATTTTGGATGCAAACACCGGAATGCCTACGAGCGATAACCTCACTACCTACGAAATCGGGAACCGCGAACCCAAAATGACAGGCGGTCTCAACAACAGCTTGCAGTATAAAAACTGGAATTTATCGTTTTTGTTTGATTTCAGAGTTGGCGGCGATGTGTACAACGGTACGGATTATTTCATGACATTAAACGGCATGAGTAAACGAACCATGGAAAGAGACAAGTTAACGATTGAAGGGGTGGTAAAAACAGGAGGTACTGCTGAGGCGCCGATATATGAAGACAAAACTTTTACGTTTGAAGCAAATCAAACTTACGACATTAACGGCACGGCCACCAGTGGAAGAAATATTATTCAAAATTACTGGGGTACATATTATCCGCGGGAAAGTGCAAATTACATGATCAATACCAACTGGTTGAGATTACGGTCTGTTTCGCTTTCGTACAGTCTGCCGCAGGCAATTTTGGCAAAAACAAGGTTCATAAAAGGATTGACTGCCACAGTAACCGGAACGAACTTATTGTTATTTACCAATTACAAGGGAATGGATCCCGAAACCTCAGCCGCAGGTTCAGGTATTTCCGGCTCCAGTTCGGTGGGAATTGATTATAATGGTGTGCCAAGTACATCCGGCATTTCTTTCGGTTTAAATTTGACATTTTAATAGAAAAAATTATGAAAAAAATACGATATATATTAGTTCTCGTTGCTATTTCCCTGATCGCATCTTCGTGTAGTCAGGAATGGCTGAACATAAATGAAGACCCCAATAATCCGTCGAATACGGTGGCATCGGTGGACAGCCGGTTGGCCTGGATACAGCATCATTATCTGTATGCTCAAATGACGGCAGGTACACGAACCACATACATAACCCAGCAGAATACATATACCACCACCACCGCCCGCGATGGACGAAGTGCGGGTTGGAATCCGTCGTCGGCAATAAGTACAACTCCGTACCAGTGGTTTTTTGTGGTGTCGGCGGCTAACTTTAAAGATTTGGAAGAAAAAGCGACAAAGGAAGAGGCCTGGCACTATTTAGGCGCGGTGAAAGCCATTAAAGCGGCCGGTTTTATGCTTATGACGGATTGGTACGGAGAGATGCCGTACACCGAAGCCCTCGGTGAAGCCGTAACTCCAAAGTTTGACGATGGAAAGACCATCTTCGAGGGTTGTCTCGCCGATATTGATAAAGCAATTGAGTATTTTAACATGACGCAACCGGCAACAGCAACTCCGTTGAAAAAAGGAGACAGTTGGAACGACGGAGACGTTCAAAAATGGCTGAAAATGTGTTACGGATTAAAAGCCAGATGGTTGAATAATTTATCGAAAAAATCGGCGATGTATAATCCTGATGCGATTCTGACAGCGCTAAACAACGCACCAACATCAAACGCAGATAATACTGTTGTAAATCATGTTGATGTAGCTTCAGACAACGTGGGCGATGTGATGTGGGCCGATCCGCTCATGGCTTCTATCGTTTTCGATAACGTGGGAATGAATACCAATGTAAGAATCACAAAATGGTACGAGGATATTCTCACCAATTTCGATAACAAGGGTATTGAAGACCCGCGCGCCGATAAATTAATTCCATGGGCACAGTTTAAACAAGGAAAAGAGTTCATCCGCTCAAAAGGAGTAGACATGCAATCGGATATCCGGTTAAACAAGGGGCCGTTCCCAACCACCTTTAATGCCAAAAACGAAGCGATAACCAACAACGGAAGAACAATTCCTGCACATGCGTGGTATTGCAATACCTCCGATCCGAATCGCTGGGGCGACACCGTTTACGTATCGTTCCGTTCGAGCGCTATCGGATACTACGGCGATACGGATGACTTGTATCAGTGGGCCGACGGGACTATCGCTTCTACCGGTACTTTCTATTCGCGTCCCGACGCTCCGACACATTACCTGTGTTATCACGAAATGTGCTTTATAAAAGCCGAGGTTTTATTCAAAAAAGGAGATAAAACAGGTGCTTTTAATGCATACAAAGAAGGCATAAAGGCACATATCGAATTAATGAACCAAAAGTTGAAAACATACGGAAATGTAAATCCAAACAAGTCTCCGATGAATCAAGCCGATATTGATAATTTCTTGAATAACGCGATAGGAGATGCAACAAATGTCACGCTGGGAAAAATAATGACGCAAAAATACATATCAATGTCGTTTTCTCAACAAAACTGGAATGATATGAGACGAATGGACTACAGTCCCAATGCATATTTAGGATGGGATATTCCTTATGAATACTATAAAACCGCAGAGGCGCAGGTATCTATTCCTTTGGGAAAACAATGGCGAAGAATTATGCAGGTTTCTCACGAAATAAATTATAATTCTGATAACTGGGCTGCTTCACATCCGCACGCTAAAGACAACGATATATGGTCTTATCCGGTGTGGTGGGACACCGCGGAATGAAATTAGTTGCTGATTGTTTATACAAAAATCGCCCTGTGCAATCGGGGCGATTTTTTTAATCGGTCATAAGCTATTGATGACATGTGTTTTATCTCGCTTTCGATCCCCGATCACTGTTCCAGTTGCGGCAAAATCAACAAATAATTTATGGTTTCATCATTTTTTTTCCTACTTTTGAATGCGGTTGCGAATTTAAATTTATTTTTGTTAAATAATTAAGATAGTGAAGTATGCATAACATACTGGATGAGGATTTTTTTAGTAAGATAGGGACAGCTCAGCCCTTAAGTCAAAGAATAGAACGAAGGATCGAGGATTTAATCAGGGAAAAGAAAATATTGCCCGGGCAAAAATTACCTTCCGAATTTGAACTGTGCCAGCTTTTTTCCGTAAGCCGCACGGCTTTACGCGAAGCATTAAAACGCTTAAACGCCAGGGGGTTAGTCGAAATAAAAAAAGGCAGCGGCATATATGTAACCCAAATAAAGATCGAGAACATTATAAACTCGTTAAATTTATTTTACGATTTAAAATTCGATTCCAATCTCATCCAACAAATTATTGAAGTGAGAAGAATATTTGAACCCGAAATCGCCAAACTTGCATCAACAAACAGAACGAATAATGATTTACGCGTACTGCATCAAAACATAGAAGACCTCATTAAATGCGATCCCGATAACACACAACTTGAAGTTGACATCATTAACCGGTTTCACATGAATGTAGCCAAAGCAACGAATAACCCGATAATTACGATCAGTATGGAGCCGGTTTATTCCCTCGTGCCTCGGCTGCGAAATTTGATTTTTGCCAATATTGACGGCGAAAAAAAATACACCATTTCGCTGCAAGAAAAAATTTTCGAAGCAATAAAAAACTCGCTGCCCGAAGATGCGTATCACCACTCGGTGGATTTGCTTAAGAGAAACATGGAGATATACGACAAATACTTTAAAGGTCGGATAATAAGTTAATCTACCGGCAATTTTGTGTTACGATGTAAATACAGGATGCTCCGTTTAATCTGACATCATTGCATCTTTTGTTCCGTTACTATACTCACCCGTTGGAGTGAAAAAACCGTATAACTGCCGCTAACCGTAAACTTGTATGACAACTTTAACAGTTCGATAATTGGATGAGAAGGAGAAAATAACAAGAAGATACACGTAAAAATACCACTAAAAGTATTTTCCTCTTATTTTTTAATAATTGATTAACAGGTAAATAATAAATAATTTAATTTTTTTTACAAAAACTATTGAAAGTTACTGAAAAAAAAATAACTTTGTGATGTCATACAACATATAATTTGGTATGTATTGAACGTAGTTATGAGTTCGACTCATTAAAAGTATCTTGAAAAATGAAAAAGACGTGAATGGTGGTAATCAATGCGTATTGTGAAATGAATGTATAGAGAAAGTGTGTGATACTGTGAAAGTAATAATTAAAAAATTAATTAATTAAACATTCTGAGAGATTTATTAAACGATTAAAAATTGAGTATGAAAAAGAAAGTTAATCTGTTATTATTTCTATTCTTAGTAAGTATAGGAATTACGATGGCACAGACCCGGGTAACGGGAAAAGTAACGGATGCTGCCGGAGAACCCGTAATTGGGGCATCCATTCAAATTAAAGGAACCGGGCAGGGAACCGTTACCGATATTGACGGTAACTTCTCGTTATCGGCCCCGGCAAACGGAACGCTGGTAGTTTCGTATGTGGGTATGAAAACGCAGGAGGTTCCGGTAACATTGAATCCTCGTATCGTTTTACAAGCCGATACGGAGTTGTTGGATGAAGTAGTCGTTGTAGGTTACGGAACACAACGGAAAGAAAATTTAACCGGTGCAGTTTCATCTGTGGATGTAAACAAGGCATTGGATAGTCGTCCCGTTGCCGATGTGGGACGTGGATTGCAAGGCACTACACCGGGCTTGAACATTGTTATTCCGAATGCGGAAGTAGGTTCAGATCCGCTTATTAAAGTCCGCGGACAGATCGGATCATTAAGAGGATCTTCTTCTCCGCTCATTTTATTGGATAACGTGGAAATACCGAGTTTGCAGATGGTAAACCCGAACGATATTGAGTCAATCTCTGTATTAAAAGACGCTGCCTCAGCTTCTATTTACGGTGCTAAAGGAGCTTTCGGAGTAATATTGATCACCTCTAAAAAAGGAGCAAGGCAAGAAAGCGTGAATGTACAATATTCCAATAATTTTTCATGGCAAAATGTTGCTAAACCGATTGATATGGCAGGAATTGACGGGCTTGAATACTCGCTTCTGGCTACCGAAAGAGTTGGCGGTACATTTACGGGTGCTTTTTGGAAAGTGAACAGGGATAGTTATGAGAAAGCACTCGAATGGCAAAACAAATGGGGAGGAATCGTCGGACAAGACGCCCCGATGATGTATGGACGCGATTGGGTGCGCTCGGTTGAAGGATATAAATACGGTTATCGGATTTACAATACATTTAATTACATGGTAAGAGAATGGGCTCCCACTCAAAACCATGATCTCTCGATCTCGGGAAAAAGCGGGAAGGTTTCGTATAACATCGGGCTAGGTTACCTTAATCAAAACGGTATGCTAAAACCTGCCCAGCACGATGATTTTAAGAAATACAACGCTTCGTTGAGGTTAAGTACTGAGTTAAACAAATACGTAACGGCCCGAATGGGGGTTATATATTCCAACAGGAATAAACGATATCCTTTTGCCACTGCCTCCACAACTGCCGACCCTTGGTACTATCTGTATCGTTGGAGCCAACTCTATCCGTTTTCAACCGAAGCAGGGGATCCGGTCAGAAGCCCTGCCACCGAAATGGCACAAGCTAACACAGCTAACAGACAAGACAATTATGCCAACATAAATTTAGGCGCTACGTTAAAACTTACGAATAACTGGACGGCCGATTTTGATTACACGTACGCCAATAGCCAGTATATTTACAATGCGCCCGGCACGAGATTCACTGCCCGCGATTCGTGGAGTGGGGCCGTAGCGAGCCTCGACGCAAACGGAAAGCAAATATATGTGAACGGAGATGGAGTGGAAGTCCCCGAAGGAAGCGCCGGAGCAATTAAGAAATATGAACTTCAGATGTATGAGTACACTGCTCATGGGAATAATCCCGATAGAGTTTACCGTTTGACAAATAATGGCGTACAAAATACGGTTAACGTTTATACCACGTACAATTTAAATTTAACCGATCTGCATAACTTTAAATTTATGTTGGGAATGAACAGGGTAACCAATGACGAAAAAAGCAACTGGTCACAAATTACAGACATAATTGACATCACCAACCCGCAGTTTGGACTTACAATGGGAACCCAAACAGCAGGGGGTGGCACCTGGTGGGAAGCACAATTGGGCTATTTCGGAAGAATTAACTATGCTTTTATGAATAAATATCTCCTCGAAGCGAACTTGAGATACGACGGAACATCGAAGTTCCCAACTTCACTTAAATGGAGATGGTTTCCTTCCTTCTCCGCAGGGTGGATTGTTACGGAAGAACCTTGGATGCAATGGTCTTCAGATGTTTTGTCTTCGTTAAAATTCAGGGGATCCTGGGGTACTATCGGCGACCAAACCGTGAGCAACGATTTATACGTTCCTACTATAGGTATCGGCCAAATTACATGGATTGGAGCCAATGGGCAAAAGGTGGTAGCTGCAGGAACACCGGCAGCCGTGTCGCCATTTATTACGTGGCAAGATATTACAACGCTCGATTTCGGAGTTGATATGCGTTTGTTCAAAAACAGACTTGGTTTTGTTTTCGATTGGTACCGCAGAGACACCGAAAACATGATCGTTCCCGGAGAAGGCGTGGCATTAACTTACGGAACCGGTGCGCCTCAGGGCAACTACGGCTCGTTGAGAACCCATGGTTGGGAATTAGCAGTTGACTTTAACCATCAATTCGATAACGGGTTAAGAATTAATCTTATGGGTACTTTATCCGATGCAACAACCAAAATCACAAAATATGGTGATACAAAAAGTATAAACAGTTGGTATGTAGGAAAAACATACGGTGAAATTTGGGGTTACGAAACCGACCGGCTCTATCAAAAAGATGATTTTGTGCTGGACGCCGACGGACAACCTAAGATCATTACCCTTACCGAAAGCGAGAGCGCGTTGTATGCCGGCAAAAAAGCCTACTTGTTGTCAGATAAGGATGGAAAACCTGTTTATCAAGCCTTCCTGCAAAACAGCAGCAATTTCTACTTTGGCCCCGGCGATGTTAAATTCAAGGATCTGAACGGTGATGGTGAAATTAACAACGGCAGCCAACAAATTGATGATTACGGCGATTTAAAAGTTATCGGAAACTCAACTCCCCGTTACGAATACGGATTCCGTATTGGAGCAAACTGGAAGGGCGTTGATTTTTCCACTTTCTTCCAGGGGATCGGAAGTCGTCAGATATGGGGAGGCGGAAACTTAGCGATTCCGGGATTCAACGTTTCAGACGGTGCAATGCCCCAAACCTTCGCTTCTGAATTCTGGAGAGAGGATAGAACAGGCGCCTATTATCCTCGTCCGTACAATATGGCAGGATCAAATTCGGGAAATAATATGCAGGTACAATCGAGATATCTTTTGGATATGTCTTATCTGAGGTTGAAGAATGTTACTTTGGGTTACACTTTCACGGACAATTATCTGCAAAGATTACTCATGAAGAGTGCACGCATATACGTTTCTTTAGAGAACTTCGCCACGTTCGATAACCTACGCGGATTACCCATTGATCCGGAGGTAATTTCCGGGTACTCAATGTTTAACACGAGTAATTATAATTCAAGTCGTACGGGTGTTGGTACGCCGGCGTTTAAATCCGTATCGTTTGGTTTGCAGTTGAACTTTTAAAATAATAGAAAGATGAAAAAATATATATCAATTTTATTGTTTATCGTTGCGCTTGTCCTTGTGTCATGTAACGACAATGTATTGGATCGTCCCCAATTAAATGATCTGAACGACGAAACGTACTGGAAAGACGAAACGCAGTTACGATTGTTTGCAAACGGGTACTATCCCAACTATTTTCCGGGGTATAATTCGAGTTGGTCTGTAGATTATGCTCCCTTAAGAGGATATTACTTCTCGGATGATTTTTCGTCAACGGGAACTCAGTCGCATTTTGAGTCGAACGTTCCTTCGAGCAGAGGATCCACATCGGAGACCCCCTCAATGTTAAGTCAGTATTCCGGCCCCAGTTGGAACTTTGCATGGGTTAGAAAAACGAATTTATTTATCAACCGGATAGAAACCGTTACTAAAGCTAACATCACGGATGAAGCTTACAAACATTGGATGGGCGTAGCCCGTTTCTTTAGGGGATATGAATATTATCGTTTGGTTAGCGTTTTTGGTGATGTGCCGTATTACGGCGAATTGTTTAATGAAACCGACTACGATGTAATGTACAAAGACAGAACACCACGTGCGGAAGTAATGGATAAAGTGTACGATGATTTGAAATATGCAATGGAAAATATCAGGGCTAATGATGGCGATTTATACTTAAATAAATACATTGCAGCCGGATTTATCGCACGTTTTATGCTTTTTGAAGGAACATGGGAAAAATATCATAACGGCGATCAGGCAAGGGCAAAAAAATATCTGGAATTTGCTGTAGAAGCAGGCAACCTGGTTATTAACAGTGGAAAATACAAGATATCCAGTGATTTCAGAAGCTTGTTTGGTTCAAGCGATTTGAAAGGAAATCAGGAAGTATTGCTTTATCGTCACTACGATGCCGCATTAAGCGTATCACATGCTGTGGCCTCTTATTCCAATGGTATAGAAGGACAGCCAACAGCACCAAATCTTTCGCTCGCGAAAGCATTTATTTGCAATGACGGGCAGCCTTATCAGTTATCAGCGGTTCCTAATGCGGAAATACTGGATATTACAAATATGATCAAAACGCGTGACCCTCGTTTTGAAGCTACATTTTGGGATAAGCCTAAGCCGCAATCTTCTTCATTGCTTTATGCCTGTAAATTCATCAGCAGGGAAGGTACAACATACGCAGAAGGAGAAGTGAACGCTGGTAAAACACTCCCTCCTCAATTTGGAAGTGTTACCAACGATAACGATTATCCCGTGTTACGTTACGCCGGTGTTTTATTGGACTGGATTGAAGCCAAGGCTGAATTGGCAACGATGGGCGGGGCAGCCGTAACGCAAGCCGACATTGATAAATCAATTAATGCGATAAGAAATCGTCCACTTGACGCAGTTGCCGTCGGTAAAGGTGTGAAGAAAACGGCTCCGATGCAACTGGCAACTCTTCCTGACGATCCCGCAAGAGATACGGATGTTCCGGCTCTTATATGGGAAATAAGAAGAGAACGCCGCATGGAATTCGTATATGAAGACACGCGCTTGTTAGACATTAAGCGATGGAAAAAAATTCAATACATGAACGGTACAACTCACCCCGATAATCTAATGGGTTTGTGGATTGATGTTCCGAAAGAATTGCCATCGTTCCTTGATCCGAAAAACAAAAAAGAAGGCAAACTGAAGGTAATGAAAGCCGATGGTACGATCGTTACATTTGATGGAACGAATGGCAGCGAGATGGTAGGTTTTTATATGATCGAGAACGCTACAGACAGGAACGAATTTGGCGACAAGGTTTATATGTCTCCCGTAGGAAAAGCTCAAATTGATCAATACACGGAAAAAGGTTATACATTAACCCAAACTGTTGGATGGACAAATTAAGGGAATTTTGGTAATTTTTAAAAGCAACCTCATTATGGGGTTGCTTTTCTTTTTCATTCATTTTTCGTATCTTGCAATCCCAATTAAAAAGCTATTCTTATGAAAAAAATCTTTTTTTCTTTCATCTTTTTACTTCCCGCAATGTTGTTTGCACAAACGAGTTGGATACGTGTCAACCAGATCGGTTATCTGGAAGATGATGTGAAAGCGGCCGTGTGGGTCAGTAAAGAAAATAAACCGGTTACGAAATTCGAAATCGTGGATGCCGACTCAAAAAAAGTGGTCTATACCGGAATGAACATCAAGCAAACCGGTAAGCAATGGGCGTTTGAATCGTCTGCACGATTGTATTTCTCCGAATTCAACACTCCCGGCAGTTACTTTATTCAGGTGGGAGACATAAAATCCGTTCCGTTCAAAATCGGTAACGATGTGTATGCCGATGCATCGGAAATTCCGTTGAAATACATGCGTCAGCAACGATGCGGCTACAACCCGTTCCTGAAAGATTCGTGCCACGTGTACGGCGTGGTAACGGTGGGAGATCCTGACGGAAAACGCGATGGCGAACACCGCAATATTTGGGGTGGCTGGCACGATGCATCGGATTACCTGCAATACGTGGCCACGTCGGCTAACGCCGTATATCAGATGTTGTTTGCCTACACGCAGCATCCCGAATCCTTCGGCGATAAGTACGACGCAAATGGGGACGAAGGTTCAAACGGCATTCCCGATATTCTGGACGAAGCCAAATGGGGATTGGATTGGTTAGTGCGCATGAATCCCGATTCCAGCACATATTTCAATCAGTTGGCTGACGATCGCGACCATATCGGGTTCACGCTCCCCAACGAACAAAAAGTGGATTATGGCTGGGGTGCCGGGAAAGAACGGCCGGTGTATTTCGTCAGTCCCAAACCGCAGGGATTGCAAAAATATAAAAACAGGAGTACGGGAATGGCATCTACGCTCGGGAAATACGCGTCATCGTTTTCATTGGGCGCCAAGGTATTATCAGAATATTATCCCGAATTCTCCGAAATGTTGGTGCAAAAAGCCAAAGATGCGTACAGGAAAGGGGCGGCAAACCCCGGCGTTTCGCAAACTGCGCCCGGCGGTGCACCTTATTTCTACGAAGAAGATAACTGGGCTGACGATATGCAACTGGCGGCTGCCGAAATGTACTCCACTTTCGGACAAAAAGAATACCTCACGCAAGCGATAAATTACGGTCGGTTCGAGCCAGTAACGCCCTGGATGGGAGCCGATTCCGCGCGTCATTACCAATGGTATCCGTTCGTGAATCTGGGAAATTATCGTTTGGCGGTGCAAAATAACGATTTGCGTGCGCAAAAGGAGTTTATTCGGAACATGAAAACCGGCTTGCAGCGCGTGAAGGACAGGGCAGGGGACAACGCCTTTATGAACGGAATTCCGTTTATCTGGTGCTCCAATAACCTCACGATGGGTTTCATCACGCAATGCCGGTTATATAACGAAATTACGGGGGATGATTCGTATCTCGAAATCGAAACCGCCATGCGCGACTGGCTTTTCGGTTGCAATCCGTGGGGAACATCCATGATTGTGGGTTACCCCGCACACGGCGATACGCCCGTTGATCCGCATTCGGCGTTCACGCATTTAAAGCAATATCCCATTACCGGCGGAATTGTGGACGGCCCCATTTACAACTCCATTTTCAGCGGCCTTATCGGAATTTATCTCTCGAAAGAAGATGTTTATGCGCCGTTTCAATCGGATTACGTGGTGTATCACGACGATTATGCCGATTATTCCACCAACGAACCCACAATGGACGGAACAGCTTCGATGACGTATTATTTCGGATATTTAACTGCGCAAGCCAAAAAAACAGAAAAAGTGTTGGACGGAATTATACGGGGAAATCCCACCGAAAAGAAAATCGCCCTTGTGTTCACCGGACACGAATTTGCCGATGGCAGCAATACAATTCTGAAAACGCTGAAAAAACAAAATGTGAAAGGCAGTTTTTTCCTCACGGGCGATTTTTATCGGAAATACGCTTCCTTAACCCGAAACCTGCAAAAACAGGGGCATTATCTGGCGCCGCATTCCGATAAGCATTTGCTGTACGCCGATTGGGACGACCGCAGCAAAACGCTGGTTTCGAAAGATGAGTTCGAAAAAGATTTGAACGATAATTACGCTGCCATGCAAAAAGCAGGTGTGAAAATCAGCGAGCCGCGCTACTATATGCCGCCTTTCGAATGGTACAATCAGCAAATCAGCGATTGGGCAAAACCAATGGGTGTTCGGATCGTGAACTTCACGCCCGGAACCACTTCTAACGCTGATTATACCATGCCCGATATGAAAAACTACATTTCTTCCGAAACCATTTATAACAATATTTTGGCGTACGAAAAGAAAAATAAACTGAACGGCTTTTTGCTTTTATCGCACATCGGTACCGATCCCAAACGAACCGACAAGTTTTACAATCGGCTGGATAATTTAATCAAAGAATTGAAAAAACGAGGGTACGAGTTTGTGCGGGTGGATGAGTTGTTGGGAAAGTGAATGTGCCGCATTCCGCGCGGAGTTAGTTGCTGTCTCAAAAGTATCACTGTAGTTTCATTTCGTCATTTTGAGTCCCCACCTAAAAATTGGGCATAAAGAGGGAATGACATGAATAATAATTAAA
>JAQVEB010000337.1 GCA_028698105.1 Petrimonas sp.
CTCCCGCATCTTTTTCGCCCACAAGGCCGAACTGTATTTTGTCGCGGTACGCGAACGAATATTTAAGGGCCGTGTAAAAATCTTCGCCCAGGTATTTCCGGTTGGGATAACGGGTTAAAATGCTGTCGGAAAACTCGCCGTAACCGGCGCGCTTTTCAAGCGTTTTATCGAAACGCAGTTGCACCTCATTTCGTCCGTTTTTCACCATTTCACCGAGGGTTTTCGGCGGTGGTGGCGCTTGTTCGCCCACATAAAAAAACGGCAGAATGAGTTCCACGGTATTGTAATCGAGCAGCGGCACGTTTCGTAATTCGTAAACCGTGTAAACCGGACGGTTTTTTTCAAGAAAATCGGCCAGCGACGTTGCCTGTTCAAGAGAAAGCAGCGAAAAACGTTCCAATTGTTCCCGTGTGACCGTATTCAAATTATAGGGATTGTTTTCCAACCAAGAAAGTTCGTCGTACATATTCTCGATTTGCGCATCATTCGCGTCGTCTTCTTCCGCCAATTGTTGCAGGTAATCGCGCCAGTTGTTTTCCTGCGCCCTCGTTTCCTGCGCCCGGAAAAAGCCTGCAAGACAAACAAGCACAGTGATGTAAACCAGAGATTTCATGGATGCAGGTTTTGTTATCTTCTGGCACAAAAATAAGGAAATCTTTTTATAAGTCAAACAAATAGAATCTTTTTTATACCTTTGCAAAAATGGTTTTACACTTTTTGGAATGCTTTCAAACTACGAAATAGCGTATAATTTTATTACGCGGACAGGGCGCAATGTGTTTATCACCGGAAAAGCAGGAACCGGAAAAACCACTTTTCTTCATCGGTTGAAATCGGAATGTTCAAAGCAAATGGTTGTGGCCGCGCCCACCGGAGTAGCTGCGATAAATGCCGGCGGAGTTACGCTGCACTCGTTTTTTCAGCTTCCTTTTTCTCCTTTTCTTCCCACTCCCGAAGGACGTAAAGAGCTGATCATCGAAATAAAACTTCAGGGATATAAAAGAACGCGCATCCGTGAGCTGGAACTGCTTGTGATTGATGAGATAAGCATGGTGAGAGCCGATGTGTTGGATGCCATTGATACCATTTTGCGCACAATCCGGCACCGTTTCGACGAACCTTTCGGAGGCGTGCAGATGGTTTTTATCGGCGACATGTTTCAACTCTCGCCGGTGGCTAAGGCCGATGAAATGCAACTGTTGTCGGCATATTACGAAAGTATGTACTTTTTCGACAGTCATGTGATCAGAGAAGATCCTCCGGCGTATGTGGAATTCGACCGGATCTTCAGGCAATCCGATGCCGATTTTATCGAACTGCTGAACGATATAAGGGTGGGATCGGTTACGGCGCGCAGCCGCCAGTTGTTATCCGGCCGCCATCAGCCTGATTTCACTCCAACCAAAGACGATGCCTACGTCATACTCACCACGCATAATTACAAAGCCAATGCCATCAACGCGTCGGAGATGCAAAAGCTCGACACCGAAAAATACATCTTCCCCGCGCGCGTGGATGGAACATTCCCCGAGAACAGTTATCCGGCAGAAGAAAACCTCGAATTGAAAAAGGGCGCAAAAGTGATGTTTCTCAAGAACGATAACGAGGAACGCCGGTTTTATAACGGAAAAATGGGTATTGTATCGTCCGTTGGAGACGATCACATTCATGTGCAATGTCCGGGTGAAGAAGAAGCGATAACGGTTTTCCCGATGGTGTGGGAGAACGTAAATTATACTGTGAACAAAGAAACCGCCCAACTGGAAGAAAAAAAACTCGGAAGTTTCACACAGTATCCGTTGCGTCTGGCATGGGCTATTACGATCCATAAAAGCCAGGGACTTACGTTTGATAAAGTAGTGATTGATCCCGAAGACGCTTTCGCCGCCGGACAGGCGTATGTGGCGCTGAGCCGCTGCCGGACACTGGATGGGATCGTACTGAAATCGGGCGTCAACGTAAACAACCTGCGGAACGAAAAACGGGTGCTGGACTTCTCTTTCGAAGGAACAACGCAGACGCCGCAACTTCCCGAACAGTTGAGCGATGCCGAGAAAAAGTACCGGTGTGCGCTTCTCACGGGGATTTTTAATTTCGCTTCGCTGCAATCGCTGTTTTCCCAACTACAAGCCGATGTGTTGGCTGATGCCCCGGTATTCGGCGACGAATCCCTGGCATATCTTCAGGCCGTGAACGAGCGCATTGCGCATCTGAAAGACGTGGGCGCGAGGTTTGGTGTGCAGCTTGCCAGACTGATGGAAAACGATCGTCAGGAGGCGATTTTACATGAACGGTTAAAGGCTTCTGCCGATTATTTTATTCCGCTTATCGCCCAACTGACGGAGTTGCTGTCGCAATCACCCGTAACGACCGATAATCGCGCTTTAGCCATGGAATTCGATAAAAACTGGGAAGCCTGTTACACGCTGCTGGCGCAGAAAAAACATGCCATTGAAGGTACGCAGGGCAATTTTAGCGTTCAATCGTATTTCGATCATCGGAAACGCTTTTCGTACCGCCTGCCCGATGTTACCGCCTATGCGCCGCACCGGAAAAAATATACGCAGCGCGAATCGGTGCATCCGGAATTGCTGAACAGGCTTTCGGCACTGCGCCGCGAGATCGCCACAGAAGAAAACGCGAAAGCGTATCAGGTTTTTCATACCGAGGCGTTGAAAGCGATGGCGCTTCATCTTCCCGAAACCATCGCCGATTTTTTGCGGATAAAAGGCGTAGGAAAGCGAAAAGCTGGGACTTATGGCACCCGTTTTCTGGAGGAGATTAACGCGTATTGCCACGCGAACGGGATCGAAAAAAGAATGGATGACGAATCGGGCGATTTAAAACAGGAGAAAAAGAAAAAGCCTCAGGTGAAAGGCGCCAGTGCACTGGAAAGCTACGCGTTATATCGCCGGGGGAAAAGCATTGCCGAAATAGCGGCGGAACGGAACCTGACGGAAAATACCATCGCAGGACATTTGGGAACTTTCATCACGAAAGGCGAGTTAGACATCTCCGAGTTCCTTTCGTCCGAAGTGATGGATCGTGCCGTCGCAATGATGAAAAGCGCTTCGGGTGATCTATCGCTCTACGAGCGATTGTCAGGCACGTTAACGCAACCCCAGATATCGCTTTTCAGTGCATGGTGGAGAAAAAATCGCAACCAATGATTCATCGAATGAAAGCAAAAAAAACGTTTTTTTTAATTTCTCTGTCGGTTCTTGCACTTGTCTCCTGTAAGA
>JAQVEB010000047.1 GCA_028698105.1 Petrimonas sp.
ACCACCCATTACATAGCCAGCACCGGTATAGCCGGCAGACATTCGACCCCTCAAACGATACTGACATTCGATGCTTACGCGGTTGAAGGGCTCCGGCAGGAGCAGATTCAATTCTTATATGCACCGGATCACCTGAGCCGCACATCCGATTACGGAGTGACTTTTGAACGAGGCGTTTGCCTTCATTTTGAACATAAAAAACAGGTGTTTATCAGCGGAACGGCCAGTATTGATAAAACGGGGCATGTGGTGCACGAAGGCGATGTCATAAAACAAGCCGACAGGATGATCGAAAACGTATCGGAACTATTAAAGGAAGCCGATATGGACTTCTCGCACATGGCGCAAATTATTGTGTATTTGCGGGATATAGCGGATTATGACGTCATTTCTGCTAAAATGGAAAAGGAATTTCCACAAGTTCCCAAAATCATCGTTTTCGCCCCTATTTGCCGTCCGGCATGGTTGGTGGAAATGGAATGCATAGCGTTGAAATAAACCGCAGGTATTATTCGCTCATCGGGCTGAATTTTACGTCAATACCCTTGTCTTGAATTGCTTTTTGTGCAATTTTGTGTTTTGAAACTTCCACTTTTCCGGTTATAAATTCAGGAATGTTATAGGAATACAGCAATTCGTTGTAAAATTTGGTGCTTCTTTGTGGCAACAGAAACGGTTTCTCGGGATTTCCGTCGTCGTTGATGTGTGCAAAGAAAGGACGTGTGTACAGCCCGTCAATGCGCCGGCTGCTAAAAACAACCCATCGGCTGTTGTGGCTCCAGGAGTGGTAGCTTTCCACGTCGTTACTGTTCAGCTTGTCCAGCGGATAACTTTCTTTCGTGGCCAGATTAAGCATCCACAGATCGGCGTCTTTGTGCCAGATGGAGAAGTTCCCATATTCCGAAAGAGTGAACATCAGCCACTTTCCGTCGGGCGAAACACGTGGGAAGGAAACACTTTTATCGTGCTGGGCGGCGTTGAACAACGTGTCCACTTTATCACCGAAGGTGCGGGAATGCGGATCAAAACCGATGCTGCACAGGCTGTATTTTACTTGTTGGTATTCAGAGGGTACATTTACCGAATCGGCCGTGCAAAAGTAAAGGGTTTCTCCATCGGGGGAAAATGTGGGAAACGTTTCAAAAACACCTTTTTGTGAGAGCAGGGGAGAGGTTGTGATTTCGTGTTTTTTCACGTCATATACCACCGCATCGGAGCTCAAATCGTAAACTTCAATTCTGTTTTTATGGTTCTGGTGGAATAGTTGCATGGTTTTGTTTACCGAAAATGCAATGAAGTCGCCCGAAGGATGCCATGAAGGATACACCAGCGCCGAGAGGGTATGAGCTGTTTTTGTATTCAGTTTTTCTATTTTTCCGTTATCAATCAGCATTGTACCGGGATAAGTCTGTCGCATGTGAAACAACATTTTATCGGGGTTCTGCAACGGGAACGAATGGCAATTTACACAATTCTCCTTCGTGAGGTAGTTTTCGTAAATGGCCGATTGCCTGTAATTTTCCAGATTCCGCTGATAAATTCCCATTTTACTCCACAATTCATATCCCGGAGGGATCAACCGGTAAGCGATGTAGCTGTCAATGGGATCGGCACTCACGTTCACCGAAAACGGTTTATACCTTATCCATCCGTTCTTTTTCTTTACGCTTACCGTAAAATGCAACGTTTTTCCTTTAGCTTCCGTTAGCAATCTTTTCCTTTTCCCTTCGGGAATCAGAAATTCTCCATTCCGGCTGTTTATTTTTATCTTTTGGTTCTCGTTTTCAATTAGCAGGATGGCATCATCGGGGTTTTCCTTCAGCGAAAAATTCAATGGCGCAATATTGGCAGGGATGGTTACTTCGGTATAATCGGGGAAAATATCGGGATATTCCGGCGATTTTTTTTGGATGTCTGTGTTATTGGAACAGGATAAGAAAAAAACCAGGGAAAACACAAGTATGTAGTCTGTGAATTTCATCATTTTTATTTGAATATGTAGTAATACCAATACGTTTTTCCGTATAAATTATACATCAAAGTGCTGAGGTCGTTGCTGTTTTGCTTTTGGTTATATGTTTTATTGAAATCGGCAAATTTCAACTGCGTTTGGTCCGAAACGCGATAGTTCCCGTAATTCTGCGGATCGTACACCATCAATATGGCAAGAGCTTCTTCGAAACTTTTCGGTAAACCGGGCAAAACGTCTGTACGATAATATTTTTTGATCAATCCTCCGAAACTTTCGATGTCTTTGCTTAGCAGATGGATCAATCCCAAATATTCAATAGCGGTTTTATCGGATGGGTTTGCAACGGCAATTCCTTCCAGATCGCTCGTGATCCCTTTTGTATCATACAAGACCGGTTCCGTGATTAACCCCTTTCTTTTCGGCCCCAGCAACGAATCCTGTTCCACGAGCTTGTCGTTGCACAGAAATTTCCGGTGCTCTTTTGCCCATTTTTTGTACATCAGGGTTTGTTCCATCAGCGAAATATATTTTTCGGCAACGGGATAAGTGCCGTAAATAAGCGCCGTTTGAACCAAACGCTGGAGCATTCTGGGATTAACCATATCTTCGGAACTCGTATATGCCTCAAGAGCATAGCGTTGCGACGAGGCAATATCGCCCATCGTAAAGTACACATCGGAAAGCAAAACGGGAACGTTGCCTTCCACAACCAGGGAATAAGGCCCGTTTTGATTGAATTGAAACAGTTGATCCGCCAGTACGCCTTTTTCTGCCAAAGCGGAATTCAACAGGTTCAGATGAAGGTAATTCGTCGTCTTTTCGTGTCGGTTGAGTTCGTTAATTTTATCCCATTGCGAGGTGTAAAAATAGTAATTTAACCGCTTGTATCTATCGGTTTGGGCGTCGAAGTTCTTTTGATAAATTTTATACGTAACTCCAAATAACAGAGCTATTTGTAACGATATGACAATGAGATTTTTCCGTGAAGAAAGCGGTTTTTTATAAAACGAAAACCCCTTCGTCATGAGCAAAGTTAGCAGGAAAGCGATCCACGCCATAAGCAGATGTGGCGGAGGCGCCAATAGCGGATTGAAATAAAAATCAGGAAGCAGAGCGAATCTATAACTGCTTATTATTCCAATGTTTATGCTCACGAATGCCACTACGGCGGCAATAAAAATAAAAACGACCGATACATACCATTTCCTGTTCTTCGATAGAATTTCCCACAAAATAATACCTGCGGTATATAAAGAAAAAACCGATCCCCCTATGACAAACAAAACCGGAATGGTGATTGCACCGAAAACGATTCTTTTCCGAAAATTCGTGAAAAGCACGTAAACATAAAAAGTGACCGCCATCAGGAGATAAGCAACCGTACCCTGAAGATGGTAGTAGATATTAAAATGCGCGAACAACAGAAAAACAGACGGAAATAACGAGATAATCAAAAACTCTTTTTTCGCGCCCATACGTTGCATGAGCAACGCAGTGAAATACGTGATGAGTGTAAGCAACAACGCCACAAGGGCTGCCCCTGCAAATTTGAGCGAAAAAAACTGCAGCAAAAAATAAGAGATCAACAGCGAAAGTCCGCCGGGACTGCCAATCTTGGATTGTACGTATATGGTCGAATACCTGAACATCTGGTCTTGTTCAATGTAATAAAAATGGTATTCGCACGTCAGTTGCAGAAAAACGAAGAAAGCGGCAAAAACGAGCAATCCTGTTATCCAACTTATTTTTTTATTCAGCATCTGCTTTCTGGTTTTACAGTCATACTAAAAATTACTTTCAAAAGCTTTGTACTTGAAAAGCGCTACAAAAATAGACCCGCCCGCCGCGTTTCCGGCCAGCGCCAGGATCATAAAACCCAGATAATCGGTTACGGTAACCGATGAGGAGACAAGCATCCCCGAAAACACCTCCACATTGCCTACAATGCTGTGATGCAGTCCCAAAAATCCGATAATCCCCGTAATCACGATGATAAAAAACACCCGGGTGATGCTGTCGTTTGCCGAGCTAAGCAGCCACGATAACAAGCCCATAAGCCACCCGGCCAGCACCGCGCTGAAAAATAATCCCCACGCCTCATAATGCACTACGTGCAAAGAAATTGCCTCGATCGTAGCCAGGGAGAGCAGGTTCAGTTCGGGACCGAGAAAAACCACCAGGAAAGAAAATAAAATTCCGCCCGTTACATTGCCAAGGATCACAACTCCCCAAATGCGCAGCAGCGTGGCGAATGAATATTTGTTGTTGAGCACCGGAAGCGCTAAGATGGAGGTTTGTTCCGTGAATAGAAGCGACCTTCCCATAATAACCATCAGGAAACCAACCGGATAAAAGAACGAAAACAGCAGGTAAATGTTTCGCTCATCAATTTTTCCGTTCAGAAAAAAATATAATGTACAGATAAGCAGAAAACTGAAACCGATCTCCAGACCCGCGGTTAACGATGAAATGAACAGCGTTTTGTTTTTCAGCCGGTAGATGTGGTGGGCCGATTTCATTTGTTCGGCCATAATCTCCACCAATTCTTTGCTTTGGGTTGCCGAATTTCCCTTCTTAACCGAAGAAGATAAGGTAGAATCTATCTTTTTTTGCTTTTTTTCTTCTGATCTGTTCTCTTTACTGTCCATTTTGTTGATGTATTATCCAAATAGTTTCTTACGTGATGTGTCTTTGTTAACTTGAAGTGAAATAGGCTGTTACGAAATTAATTAAACTTATGTCCTTTGGCCAGTCCGCCTTCACCGGTTTCTTTGTAAAGCGACGGTAAATCGTGCCCGGTTTGTTCCATTACTTCCACCACACGGTCGAACGACACCCGGTGAATTCCATCGGTGAACGAGGAATACAGGTTGGCGTCCAAAGCCCGCGCGGCAGCGTACGCATTGCGTTCGATGCAGGGGATTTGCACCAGTCCGCACACCGGATCGCACGTCATGCCCAGGTGATGTTCCAATCCCATTTCGGCAGCGTATTCGATTTGTGCGGGGCTGCCTCCGAAGAGCTGGCTTGCCGCGGCAGCGGCCATAGCGCAGGCAACGCCCACTTCGCCCTGACAACCCACTTCCGCGCCGGAAATCGAAGCGTTTTCCTTTACCACATTCCCGAATAGTCCGGCGGTAGCCAGCGCACGAATAATGCGGATCTCGCTGAAATTACGGCTCTCTTCCAAGTGGTATAAAATGGCAGGAAGCACACCGCAGGAGCCGCATGTGGGCGCGGTAACGATCTCTCCGCCCGAAGCATTTTCTTCCGAAACGGCCAGCGCGTATGCGAACACCAATCCGCGCGATTGCAGCGACGCCTTGTAGCCTTTGGCTTTGATGAAGTAGCTGGCTGCTTTGCGCTGGAGATTCAGCGGCCCGGGTAACACGCCTTCGTTCTCAAGCCCTCTTTTCACGGCGGATTTCATCACTTTCCAGACTTCGCTCAAATAGTCCAGAATGTCAGCATCTTCGTGCATCCTGACGTATTCCCAATACGACCGACCGTTGGCTTCGCACCACTCCTGAATATCGGTGATGTTCGTCATCGGGTAAATATCTTTTTGTGCCGATTCCGACAAACCCACAATGTTTTTTCCGTCGCTCAGGGCGCCGCCGCCCACGCTGTAAACCGTCCACGAGTCCGTGTTTTTGCCTTCGGCATCCAGCGCATCGAATTTCATCGCATTCGGATGAAAAGGCAGGAACGTTTTTGGCATCCATTCGATGGTGGTGGGTGCAACCGGCTCCAATACGTCCAGAATGGCTTTGTCCGTCAAGTGCCCTTTTCCCGTAGCCGCGAGGCTTCCGTAAAGCGTTGCAACAAATTTTGCCGGTTGCGGATTTTTATCCAGAAACAGTTGGGCGGCTTTTTTAGGCCCCATCGTGTGGCTGCTCGACGGCCCGTTGCCGATTCGGTATAGTTCTTTTAATGATTTCATTAATGGGTTTGATGTCTGAAGTTTGATGTTTCGAATGCGAAATATCAATAGTTGTATGAAATATGAAAGTCTGCTCCGTGCATGCTACAGGCGGATTTAGGGGTATGTTTCCCGGATATGTTTCACCGTAATCGGCGTTCTTGCCGATGCTTTCAGTTCGGGTGATGTAATTTCGATCACTTGTTTTTGTCCCGGGAGCAGATCAATGAAATTATCGGTGAATTTCGCGCCCATAACGGGAATTTCAATGAAAACGTCCTTGGCCAGTTTGGCGCTGGTGAGCGTAACCGTATATTTCCCGTCGGCATATTTCACCGAAGTTTTCACATCGGTTTCGGGCAAATTGAGTTTATTGGGCCAGTAAAAGAAATAATCCTTGGTGGAAACCACTTTTCCCTTGCCATTGCTCAACCATGCATGGATCATGGTGTTTGCTTTGCCGGCTTCCGATACCATATCGGCAACGTTGAACGTTTTTACGATGTTACTCGAATTGCCTTTGGCGTTCACTTTTTCCTTGAATTGTTTTACAACGCCTTTAGTGAAATCCACTACCTGAACCGTTAACTGTAAGTTATTTTCATCGGTGAGATAGTCCGAAATGGTGTAGTAATTCAGTTGGTTATCCTTGAATTTGACTCCAAGCGCCAACGGGGCAAACACATCGCGCATGCGGTAATGTTGCGCTTTCCAGTTGTTGTAGTAGTCTATGCTCGACCAGGAAACCACAGGCCAGTCGTCGTTTATCTGCCAGTAGAGCGCGCCCATGCAATAATCTCTTCCACGACGCATGGCTTCCACCGATTCTTCCATGCCGTTGCCCTGCATCACCAGCCCGATATAGACAAAATCTTCGAAATTTTGCGGCTCGTGGTAGTACATATCCATGTACGTTTTGATGAGCGTGTTTCCGGTAGATGCTTTCTGGTGGATTTTCATCACGTCGCTTTCGAGGCTCCATTGGTCTTTTGGCGCGAAAGAGCGGATGACTTTCATTTCGGGAAACGATTGAAACCCGAATTCGCTGGCGAAACGCGGCAACCGGTCGGCCATTCCTTCAAACGGGAGATGCCCGTACCAAAGCCCCCAATCGTGCACGTCGCTCGATGCAAAGGTTTCCGTGTTTCCCCAGTTTGAATCGTACGGCGAGCCGTGAATGTAACTCCGCGTGCCGTCGTATTGTTTCACCATATCGGGAAGAAGCCCGCGGAATGTTTTGTCGTAGCCTTCGAACCACTGTTTCATGATCTCCGGCGAATATTCTTTATCCCAGCCCCAGTGTTGAAGCCCTTCTTCCACTTCGTTGTTGCCGCACCAGAACGCCAGCGAGGCGTGGTTGCGCAGTCGTTTGATGTTGTAGATGGCTTCATCTTTCACGTTCGCCAAAAAAGCATCGTCGGAAGGGTAGGGAACACAGCCGAAAATGAAATCCTGCCAGATCAGAATCCCTTTTTCGTCGGCTAACCGGTAAAAATAATCGTTTTCGTACGTTCCACCGCCCCACACACGAATAAAATTCATATTCGCTCCGGTGATGTTATCGAAAAGGCGGTTATAATAAGCTTCATCCTGCTGCGAACGCAGGATTTCGCCCGGGATGTAATTGGCGCCTTTGGCGAATAACGGGGTATCATTTACTTCGAAGTAGAACGATTTTCCATATTTATCGGGTTCCTGAACAAGACGAACCTTTCGTAAACCTATTTTTTCCGATTTATTCGTAATATCTTTATTGTCAATTGAAAGTGTTGCCGTAAAATCATATAAGTATTGTTCTCCCCAGCCCGTTGGCATCCATCGTTTCGGGTTGGTAATCTCCAGCGGAACGGATACCGTGTTTTTGCCTGGAGCAAGGTTGAACTCCCGGCTGACCGATTTTTTTGCGTCACCATTGAGGCTGTATGCTACGGTTACGGTGGCTTTTACAGGCGCTTTTTCTACCGAACAGATTTCGATTTGGTTATCCAGTACGGCTTTTTCGACCGATACCGATTGCTGCTTCACGTAAAAATTATCTATGCGTGCCTTGTCGTAAAACGTGAGCGAAACGGGTTTCCAGATGCCCATCTGCACGATGCGGATGCCCCAGTCCCAGCCAAATTGATAGGGCGCCTTGCGGTTGAAAACGCTCATTTTTATGTCGGCGTGGTCGTTGCCTGCGGGGTAATTGAACCCGTTGGTCAGGTAAGCCGGCATCATGTAGTTGATCGGCGAGTAGAACCTGATAAATAATTGGTTTTCACCTACTTTCAATTCATTTTTAACGGAAACCTTATGCCCCACGAACATGTTTTGCGAACGCAAAATCCGGCTTCCGTTCAGAAACACATCGGCTTGGGTGTCCAAGCCTTCGAAGAAGATCAGGGCGTCGTTGTGTTTCAATTGTTCGGCTGTAACAGTGAAGGTTTTTTTGAAATCCCAGTTTTCGTTTTCCGGCCATTGAACTTTGGTTTCATTGGTTCCGTAATAAGGATCGGGCAGCACGCCATCGCGAATCAGGTCGCGTTGCACCGAACCGGGCACTTCGGCGTCATACCACTTATCCGTTCCGGTTTGCGAAAATCGCCAACCGTCGTTCAACGAAACTGTCTCAAAATTCTTTTGCCCATACATGAGGAAAGGCAACAGGGTAAAAAGATACGTAATTAATTTCTTCATCTGTGTAAATATAATTGTTATTATTTTTTTATGCGTATGTTTCTGAATTCCACCTTCATGGGAGGCCCCACATGAACCTGAACCCCGATCAGCCCGCTCGTTTTTCTGTTTTTCGTATCGTTGTCTGTTACATCGCTCATAAGCACTCCGTTCACAAAATGCTGATAATGATTTCCTTTCACGATCAAATGGCACTCGTTCCAGTCGTTGTCTTTTATGTGGCTTTTTAGTTCTTCTTCATTCCCTAACGAATCGGTAACCACGGCTTGCGTCCATGCATTGTTCCTGACCAAATCGGAAACCGGCAGGTTTGCCAACGAGTCGGGTAGCGGATTCAACACCACTTTCTGCCCGTGATAGGCAAGGGTGGTTCTTCCGCGTTCCTCGTAATTTTGCCCGGTGTACCTGTTATTTCCGTCAATATCAAATTGGTATCCTTTCAGCGCGTAAGGTGTTCCGGGAACTTCCTCGCTCCGGTAATTAATGCCGCTGTTTCCGTCTTTCGTAATGCGGTATTCCAGTTTCAACTCAAAATCGGAAGGTGTTCCTCCACGCCAGATAATAAAGGAGTTCCGCTTCAAAACGGTTTGAGGCGTGATTTCTCCAACCAGAGTTCCGTTTTCAACGCGCCAGTAGGTGGAATCGCCCTGCCATCCGGTCAGCGTTTTGCCGTCG
Source organism: Petrimonas sp. (assembly GCA_028698105.1). GTDB lineage: Bacteria > Bacteroidota > Bacteroidia > Bacteroidales > Dysgonomonadaceae > JAQVEB01. The sequence goes on from JAQVEB010000047.1 coordinate 9,249, forward strand.
AAAATAGGGCGGAAGCCTTTTTCCGAAGAGGAATTAGTGCAATTTTGCAACAATAAGATAAGACTGAGAAAGCCTGTGACGGCTAAAAAACGGGTAATTGATCGTGTTGCTTTCACGTAATTGGGATTTATGAATGTTTGAAATGCAAATATAACGATAACTTAAGAATCTTGAAATCGGTGAAGCGTAAAAAAAGCTGTTTTTGTTGCGAATTCGGAAATTTATTGTTTTGTTTTAGCCGAAAAAACAGTATTTTTGTTACAGGTAAGGATTATCATAGGAATCTTTTTTAAGCAAAATGACATCAACGTTGGCTAAGGAAGCACCGAATTTTAATGGATTGCACCGAAAAATTTATCTTTTTTTACGGGAGAAATGGAGCATACGCAAAGTTGCTTCGTTAAAGGGCGTTCTGTTGAAAACCGTGCGTACGCAACCGGAAGAACAGCGTCAAAACGTTTCAACCGATTTATGGGCGGAAATGCGCACTGCAATAACGGCGGTGGAAGAACTGGGCGTTAAGCAGGGTTCAGTGTGTGCTCTGCTGCTTTACTTTGCCGTTTCGCGAAAAATGTTCTCCGTTGATGATGCAAAAAAGACGTTTGATGATGATGTCGCGCTTATCTTGCGGGGCATGGTGAAAATTAACGAGTTCAACGATAAAAAATCGGCTGTAGAATCGGAAAACTACATTAAACTGTTACTTTCGATCGCAGAGGATATTCGCGTGGTATTCCTGATGATAGCTCAACACTTAAGGCTCATGCGCGAAGCCAAAACACTCGATAAGGAAGCCCGGTTGGAGCTATCGGTGGAATCGAAATTCTTATATGCACCGTTGGCGCACCGATTGGGTTTATACACCATAAAATCGGAACTTGAGGACTTATCGCTGAAATATACCGACCGGGAAACCTACGATTATATTGCCCAAAAACTAAACGAAACAAAACGTTCACGCGACAAATACATTCAGGAATTCATTGAACCGGTGAAGGAGCAACTCGATAAAACGAACCTGAAATACGACATTAAGGGGCGCACCAAATCCATTCACTCCATCAACAACAAGCTCAAAAAACAAAAGATCGAGTTTGAAAATATTTATGATCTTTTTGCCATTCGCGTGGTGCTGGATTCTCACGAAGCGTTGGAAAAAGCGCAATGCTGGCAGGTTTACTCCATTATTACAGACATGTACCAGCCCAATCCCAAGCGGCTGAAAGACTGGTTGTCCATTCCCAAGAGCAACGGTTACGAATCGTTGCACATCACGGTTATGGGGCCGCAATCGAAATGGGTGGAAGTGCAAATCCGCACAAAGAGAATGGACGAAATTGCCGAGCGCGGACTTGCGGCACACTGGAAATACAAAGGAATCAAATCGGAGTCAACTTTGGACGATTGGCTGAGCTCGATACGCGAATCGCTCGACAGCAAAGAGACCGACATACAGGAAAAGTTGGGCGATTTTAAGTTAGATCTCTACGAAGAAGAAATTTTCGTTTTCACGCCCAAGGGCGACTTGCTGAAATTGCCCAAAGGGGCAACCGTACTCGATTTTGCTTTTGCCATTCATTCCAAACTCGGCTCAACGTGTGTTTCAGGTCGCGTAAATTCTAAAAACGTGCCGATAAAACATGTCTTGAAGAGCGGCGATCAGGTGGAAATAAATACGTCATCGCATCAAACACCCAAACAGGATTGGCTGAATTTTGTGGTTACCTCCAAAGCAAAAACAAAAATCCGTCAGTTGCTGAAAGAGGAGGCCGGAAAACAAATTGATATTGCTAAAGAGACGCTTTTGCGCCGGATGAAAAACCGGAAAATTGACGTGGACGATTCGTTGCTCATGCAATTGATCAAAAAATTAAAATATAAGACCGTTACCGACTTTTATATTGATATTGCGAACGAAAAAATAGATATTAATAACCTAATTGATAAATATTTAGAGTTTTCAAATAAGGAGTCGGAATTGCGGGAAACCATGCTTGCGACGAGTGCTGAAAACTTTGTAATGCAACAGCATTCGCACGATATTTCTTCCAGCGATGAGCTGATCATAGATAAAAACCTGACCGGTGTTGATTACAAGTTGGCCAAATGTTGTAACCCGATTTACGGAGACGAAATTTTCGGTTTTGTATCGTCGCAGGGCATTAAAATACATCGGGTAAACTGCCCCAACGCACACGATTTGTTTACCCGCTATGGCTACCGTATCCTCAAAGCCCGGTGGTCGGGGAAATCGTCGGGCAGCTCAAATTACACTACCGTGTTGCGCGTGATCGGTAACGACCAGATCAACATTGTTTCAAACCTTATGTCTATCATATCGAAAGAAGATGGTGTGCAAATGCGCTCCATCAGCATTGATTCCAATGACGGGTTATTTCAGGGCAATATCTCGGTGATGCTTTCCAACACGTTGATACTGGATCAGTTGATAAAAAAACTCAAAGCCGTAAAAGGCGTCAAGTCCATTTCGAGACTGAATTAATCCGGTTGGTCGTATTCATTCCTGATCGCTGTTTCCACATTTTTCAAAAATTCGGGCACCAGCACAAACGGATCATAATCACGCCCCGGCATTTGAAGCGTTTCAATCGGCAGATAGCCTTTGTAACCCGACTTTCTGATGATTTTCATCAATCGCGGCAAATCCATGCGAACGGGGCTGTTGTTCCCGAAAGGACTTTCTTTTAACTGGAAATTGACGGCGTACGGCATCACCTTTGCAATATCTTCGTACGGATCAGCGACTTTAAAGTTTCCCGTATCCACAATAACGCCAACCCACGGTGAATCCACTTGTTCGATCATCCAAATGGTTTCCTTGGCGGTTTTCAGCATATCGCCGTGATTTTGTACGCCCACGATCACGCCATGTTTTTCGCCATAATCGGCACATTCTTTCAGGCATGCGATCACCCATCCGGCCGGAACCTGCCAATTATTTTCATACCCTTCCGGAACTTGTCCCGAGAAAACACGGATCACCGGCGCCCCCAGTTTCGATGCCACATCAATCCATTTTTTTACCAACTCAACATCTTTCTTCCTTGCTTCCGGATCGGGATTTGCAAAATCGTTTCTCACGCCTGTTCCGCTAATATCCACGCCTTTCAGGTGCGCATATCGTTTAATGGCATACACGTAGGCATCACCCGGCACTTGGGGGTAGCCGATAAAATAATAACCGGTGATATCAACTGCCGGAATGTTATGCAGGGAACAAAAGTCTATCAAATCGAAGACAGTCATTTTATTACCCTCTTTGTTTTTCACGTAGTTATCCAGCACCGGATTGAATGAATAGGCGTTGAGTGAAATTTTTACGTGCGAAACGGACGTATCAAACGTTTGCATGTTTTCTATCTTTTCTATCTTTTCTTGTTGCGCGAAAACATTCGACATAAAAAGTGCCAACAGCAGGAGAAAAAATACTTTTTTCATGATGACAATGGTTTATAAATATGTGATAAAATTCGTTTTGTGTTTTTAGATTCTTCTTCCTCTGCCGGTGGAATCGCTGATTTTAAGAGTGTTCGTAATTGCAGCGATAGGAGGAATTTATTTTGTGAACAGCACACTTAATCGGAAAACAATGATAAAAATAGAAAAATTGTTGCAAAAGATGCGTCCCGATCGGTAAATTAACGTTTTACGATGTAATGTATTTCAACAATTCCTGCACGTAACTGCGTTCAAAATCTTTCGGGCGAAGAACGGTGTTGTCTTTTTTTATGAGGTCAATATCAATTACTATGCGTCCCTTTTCTTTATCTGCGGGGAGGCGACCCATTCGCTTTTCGATCTCTTTCAAGGCGATGATAATTTTTTCAGGTTCCGGCGAAGACTGAAAAACGGCGAGCACATTCAAAAACGGACGTTTGTATTTTTTACCGTACGGTTTGCTTGCAACGGCAGGCGTAAAAACAATATCGGGAAAAAGAACCTGCAAGGCTTTTTTAGCCTTTTCGATATTTCTTTTTGCGTATGTGTTGGAACCGATGCTGAGTAAAAAAGTGTGCATGACAAATCGTTAAGGTGCAAAGATACATTACATTTTTAACGAAATCGGCTTTTTGAGCCGAAAAACCGTTATCTTTGTTTTCATAAACCTGAAAAAGATGAAAAATATAAGAATCTCACTTGTTCTCGCATTCCTTTTCGTGTTGGGAGGTTTATTCGCCCAAAACGACAAAAAACTGATCTACCGCATCAACATTAACGAAAACATCGGAAGTAAAACGTGGGTGTATCTGCAAAACGGGCTGTACGAGGCGCAGCAGAAGCATGCCGATTGCGTGATCCTTCACATGAACACCTACGGTGGTGGCGTAAAAGAGGCCGATTCCATGCGCACGGCCATTGTGAACGCGCCAATGCCGGTTTACGCCTTCATTGATAACAACGCAGCCTCGGCCGGCGCGCTTATCTCTATCGCGTGCGATAGCATTTACATGCGAAAAAGCGCTACCATTGGTGCCGCAACGGTGGTTACCATGGACGGCGCCGCTGCTCCCGATAAATACCAGTCGTATATGCGGGGCATGATCCGCGCTACGGCTGAGTCTCACGGACAAGATACTACGGTTGTTTCGGGTGATACCGTTTATACCTGGAAGCGCGATCCCAAAATCGCGGAAGCGATGGTGGACGAACGGGTGGTTATTCCCGGGTTGGTGGATTCCACGCAAGTATTAACGCTTACGGCGAACGAAGCCGTTAAACTTGGTTATTGCGAGGGCATCACCGAAAACATTGACGAAGTAGTTACGCGTTA
>JAQVEB010000338.1 GCA_028698105.1 Petrimonas sp.
GATGAATATCCTGCGGGCGATGGAGGATATTTTTTGTCAAATTTTCAAAGAGCGCCTCTTTCAACTTATTTTTCAAAGAAAACTACACGGAAAGTTATCGCCGTTATACTATTTTGTAAAAGTAGCCTGAAGTTTTTCAGCAAACCCTAATTAAACTGCACGATGAAAAAATCAATTATTATATTTTTTAGCTTTTTGATTGCATTTACAGCATTATCGCAACCAAAAAGAGTGATATTATTTATGATAGACGGGCTTCATTGGGAAGCTCCTGAACGCGTACACATGCCGGTATTCAACCGGTTAATTCCTGAAGGAACCTACATTAAGAAATCGTATGTACTTATTCCGCATCATCCCACTATTGGTGATTATAGCACATATAACAGTTGTTCGTTTCCCAACCCCGTTTTACATGAAGGAACAATCTTTTTATCGCCAAGTAACAAGATGATACAAGAGTATTTCTCTCCTCAAGAACAAACTGCCTTTATTGTCAATACAATAGCTTACAGTTCGGTAGGAAGGGGATTCTCCACTTTAATCATGGACGATACGCTAACTGATTCGATGGTGGTTGATCATGCTATAACAATATTAGACACTCAATCGCCTGTTTTTATGCGGGTGCATCTTCAACGACCCGGTCAAAGAGGGTATGATATTTCGCAAAGTTCTCCCGATAAACCGTATCACCGGAACATATTTGCTCCCGGTTCTCCCTATATTGAAGCAATAGAAAATGCAGACAGGCAATTGGGCCGTTTTGTAGATTACCTTAAAGAATCTGGGATTTGGGACGACACTATTCTCATTATCACGTCCGACCACGGACAGAGTCGCGTCGGATGGCATCCGTTATTTGATGAAGAGAGCTGGCAAACCCCTTTACTTTTTTTAGGGAATGGTATTTCACGGGCAAAAACATTGGATTATTTTGAACAGATCGATCTCGCGCCAACAATCGTTGGCTTGCTAGGCAAAAAATGGCAATCTCGCGAAAAACAATCCGGCAAATTCGTGAAAGAGATACTGACAGCGTCAACCGAATGCAATAGTCTCCCCCGCCCCACCTATATCAAAACAATCAATCAGCAGATCAAGGAGTTTAATCTTCTTAAATCGGAATTTATTTTATTATCAGAAATTGATACACATTATGGCAATCTAGTATCTCTTCTTGAGAATGAGACATTTATGGAGCCTTTCTATCATCAAGACAGGATACTAGATTGGCATAAAGCCGGAACAATTGACCACTTGATTGAAGCAAACCAGAAGGTGCTGCACATGATGAGGGAGAATCTTCCTGTAACAACCCAATAAAGATATGCTAAGACTTTTCTTTCCTTTTTTTATTTGTATGCTCTGTCAGATTGGCCTCTTGGGTCAATCATCAGGTGATTTTACGATCCCTCCCTTTCAGGAGGTTGCTTACCGAGAGACTTCATTCCCACTAAAGGATCAACGTACCATTTATACGGATAGCCTTATTGAGGTTGCTCATCAAAACATAACAACCTATACTTCCGCTCGATCTATTCGAGATCGAATAGTATCTAGGGCCAATTACTGGTTGGAATTCGGCGACGAAGAATTATCGAATATTATTACCGCCGCGTCTGTTCCGCGTGCATTCGACTTATGTGTTCAAGGGTGTCCCGTGCATGGCGATTCTATCTTCAAATCGCACGGGTCTTATCCTTGGATTATCGATCCGAAACACCCATTTCAAGTAAAGTGTCCCATTGATGGGCAAGTTTTCCCAACAAATGATTACACGGCATATTATAAAAGTGGATTTAAAGAAAAAAAAGGTTGGGATACCGAGTATGTTGACGATGGATGGGGTTGGGTGTCCCCTTCGGGTGATAGATACTGGTTTGTGGCTCATGCTAATCAATGGATATGGAAAAGACATGTAATCCCCGGCTTATCAAGCCTTGCTCAAGCCTATTTGTTAACCGGTGAAAATAAATACGCTTTTAAAGCCAATGATATGCTCTACCGTATCGCTTGTGTTTACCCCTCGATGGATCACGAGAATCAATCTCGATACGGCTTACTGATGAAACAACGAAACGTGAGGTATTCCGGTAAAATACTGAACAAGATCTGGGAAACTTTCATCGTAAGAGAGATAGCACATGCCTACGATATGGTATGGGATCAATTTGACAACAACCTTACTTTACAAAAAGATATTGAAAAAACCGGGGTTGAAATCCGAGCTTTTATCGAAGCAAACTTGTTAGAAGATGCCCTTGAAGCCATTAAGGTCGAGAAAATTCTTGGGAATTTCGGAATGCATCAGCATACCACTGTTGCATTACACTTAACTCGGCAATACGCCGAACAAGGCCAAGCTTTTGATTTTATACTTAACAATCCCTCCACTCGCCTAGCAACCACGGGTTTGAGATATGCCTTATATAATCAGGTGGGGCGCGATGGAATCCCTTTCGAATCACCGGGTTATAACAACATTTGGGTCGTTAATTTCACAGATATCGCGGCGGCATTGATGCAGGGGGGCATTGATCTGTTTTCTGAATTTCGTTTAAAAAAAATGCTTGATTCGCCTTTAGACCTTGTATCAATCGGCTTATATACGCCTGATTGTGGTGATGGAGGATCTGTTATGGGTGGGCTTGTTGGGAGAAACCTTAACACGTATCACATTGCATATAATTATTACAAAGACAACCGTTATTTAAATTGGATTAATTTATCGGGAGGCGAAAGTTTTACTTCTTTTGCTTCATTATTCAGATCTCCTTTACCCTCCTTTACAAAACTCGACGGCCGTAGAGCGGTTCCGCTTCAATCGTCTCGTCTTTTTGCAGGATATGGATTGGGAGTGTTGAATAACAAGCAAGATAACACGGCAGTGGCTTTTACTTACGGAATGCACTATTCGCATTATCATTGGGATTTCTTAAATATCGAGGTATTTGCTAACGGTCAAAAAATGATGCCCGATTTAGGTTATCCCGACGCGATGAACGATTTCGTTTCAGGTATCTTCTCGTGGTCTACAAACACCATTTCACACAATACAGTAGTCGTTGATCAACAACGGCAGCAAAGAAACCAACCCGGAACATTACATGATTTCACAGAAGGCGCGTTTGCCCGTGTTATGGATGCCTCCTCGCCAGCGTATCCCGGCACGAAAAAATACAGGCGAAACATCGTGATGGTCGACACGGACGAGCAGCACAGCTATTT
>JAQVEB010000048.1 GCA_028698105.1 Petrimonas sp.
TTCAAACTTTTGTCAGAATCTGGACATAAAAGCGGGTGTTTTGGGTTAAGTTACTAACACTATGACGCAAAAGGTTGCCATTTTCATAGACAACCTCTCAAAAAACCGGATTGGAAAAGCCGGTAAAAATTCAAAACAGTTTCTTAATTTGATGGAGAATAAGGCGCGTATTTAAGGTAATTTTCCTTGGTGTAGAATAAACGCAGTTCGTTTTCGAAAACTTCGTAGGCAGACACATTTTGCAGGCAGTACATGTAAAGATTTCCGCTGGCTACTTCACCTCGTTCCGTCCCAACGATCTCGGCCAGCGTAAGAAGCCTGCGGACTTTATCAATGGTGTATTTGCCGTGAAGATCGTTTGTGGAACTGCTACCGAACCAGATACTGTCTTTTTTAAATGTGATCTGATAACTGTATTCCAGATTTTGCGAAAAAGCAATCTGCACATTATCGTTTTGGGTATTGGCAAACCCTTGCAATCTCCACGTTTTGCCAACGGGCGACTGCAATTGCACATTTTCGGCAAATAAGTCTTCCTTGCTGCAGGAGCTATAAAAAACAGCAAGTGAGACCAGTAACACGGATAAAAAAAACAGGCGCTTTTTCTGCATTTTTAGTTTGTCGTTGAATTGAGTTGCCTTTAATAGATGCAAAAGTAGAAAAAAAGTTGCACAAAAAATGTTAAAGTTTAAAGGAGCTATTCGTTTTTCGCATAAAACCAAACAAAACAACCGTCGGATAGTGGAAAATAGCTTCAGCCAAACGAATCTCATTACCAAATTATTCTCCTTTGGCATAATATTGAACTAAAATCCGAGAACTGTCATTAAATCTCTGAATACCAAAACCAAAGTAAGCCATAAAAGAGGCTTATTGGAGTATTATCGCTTGTATAATTAACGGAAGACAGCGACGCCGCAATAACGAAAAAAGTAACGTTTTTTGTTTTATAACTCTTAAAATTTCACGATCACCCCAACAGTAGGCAACACCGTACCACTAAACGATTTAAACGCACGCAACGTATAACGCGAAGCATCGTTCTCATCCATTAACACATTGCCTTCGGCATCAAGATTGGTGTAATTGGGTGCATTTTCCGATTGAAAATTATAAGCATTTTGCACATCTATGTACACATTGAATGCCCATTTTGAAAAGTAAAATTCTTTATCAATACGCACGTCTAACTGATGCGCATTGGCAAGTCGCAACGAATTGTAGCGACCATAGTCCAACACGGGACGTTGCGAGGCATCCCATACCGCTTTTTGCGATGAAAGCAATTCATTGATAGGCGTATAAGGTGCGCCGCCGATAAATCGCCATCGTGCCGCCACATTCCAATTCTTACCGAATGTGTAACTTGCCAAAACATTCAGCAAATGCCGTGTGTCCCACGACGATGGAATGTAGTTGCCACGGGCATCGGTAAATTCACTCCAAAAGAGCGTATAGGTTAAACTTGCACGAAAGCGCTCGCCCGGATTATACCTGGCGTATAACTCCGCGCCATAGGCTTTTCCTTTTCCGATGGTGCGCACGGCTTCGTCGCCCACCTGCCCATATTCGGTGCCGATGCTTGCCAAACTAATTCCATTGGAAACAGAAACGGAATAGTTTCCGTATTTCTTATAAAATCCTTCCAGCGTAACGTTAAGTTTCGACGACGGATCGTAACCCAATCCAATCACCAATTGGTCGGAAAACGTGTAGCGCATATCTTCGCGTTGATTCACAAACTGATCGTTATTGTCTTTGAAACCCATCGTAATATAGGCAGGGCGCTTCAAATATCTGCCTACATTGGCGTTGAGGCTCCATGCATCGTGAAACTGATATGCCAATGAAGCGCGGGGCGAAATCTGATGCAGCGGATTTGCCATATAATCTGTAAAATTGTTTCCTTCAAGATATACACCAAACGAAGCTGAAAGGGCATTATCGAAATAGGTATCGGAGAGTTGTGTAAAAAACTGATAATTGATGTTTTTCAGTGTTGTGTTGTATTTTAACATCTCCAACGCATCGTTAACGACTACACGGCGCGATGTTTCGTTGGTATAGCGCGCATAATTCATGCCCGCGCCTGCGAGCATTTTAAACGGAAGCCGGGTGAAATTGCGCTCAAAGCGCAGCTTGTTTTCGGTTTCATCCGAGGCGTAATCCGATACGCGGGGTTGCGATTCATCGTTATCGAAATACTTATAATTTTGATTGCGCAGCATATTTCGGCTCAACACCCATGTGTCGAAAAAAGAATCGGAATAGTGTTTATACACGGCGCCAATGGCGTAATTCCATTGTTTATACACGGGCAGATACGCTAAAATGTAGCGTTGGCTTTCATCGGGATTTTTCAGGTCGGTGTTCAATCGCATATTGTCAATTGCGCCTATACCGATAAGGGAAAGTTCGTTTTTATCGTTGAAACGGATTTTGTATTTTGCCTGAAAATCGTTGTAATTAGGCAAAAACGGGAGCTTTAATCCCTTGAAAAGAAGTTGCAGATAAGACTGTCGCGCCGATACGATAAAAGACGATTTATCGTTAATAGGTCCGTCCAATGTAAGTGCGGCATCCGAAGCGCCAACCGATAATTTGGTGTGCACACGGTCTCTGCTACCGTCTTTTTGTTTAATATCCATCACAGAACTCAACGCATTGGCGCGATTCGCCGGATATGCGCCGGTATAGAAGTCCATATCACGCACAAAATCGGGATTCACGATCCCTACCACGCCGCCCGAAGCGCCTTGCGTAGAAAAATGGTTGATGACGGGAATCTCTATTTCATCCAAATAAAACACATTTTCTGCCGGTCCGCCGCCACGCACGATCAAATCGTTGCGGTTGGCCGCCGTGGAAGCTACTCAGGGAAGGGTTTGCACTAATTTCGATATGTCGCGGTTGATGCCGGCGCTTTTTTCAATTTGCTGCACTTCTACTTTCAGCAGCGATACGGGACTTTCGATACGTTTTATGTTTACTTTTTGCGAAACAACCACTTCGTTGAGCGATATACTCGATTGCGGCAGCAAAATCTCCACAAATGTCGTTTGATTGCCTTGCACCTGAAATTCCGATGAACGTGTGGTTTCGTAACCTACAAAACTCACGATGACATGCTTAAACCCTGGCAAGGCATCATTGAATGAAAAATTGCCTTTTTCGTCCGTTGTAGTTCCAAGACCAGTATTTTCGATTAGCACAGAGGCAAATTCTACCGGAAGATTGGTGGTTTTGTCGCGTACGGTTCCTTCAATTTTTCCGTTTTGAGCGTGTACAAACGAAAAAATCAAAATAAAAGACAGGAGAAAAATAAGTTGTTTTTGCATCGGTTCTTGCATCTTTATTTAGAATGGTTATAAAACATAAATATGACGAAAATTGTTCAACCGTTATTTCCGAAGCATGGAAAGGGAGATGGCCATCCTTGCAATAACCGTTGTGCAGCGCAGAATATCAATAATGAGGCTATCTCAAAAGTACCGCTGTAGTTTCATTTTGTCATGCTAAATAGATTCTTCATTTCTCCGCCAGTTGGCGGATCCATTCAGAATGACAATTTGATAGCAGATTCTACTTTTGAGACAGCCCCATTTGGTACGTTTCCTCCGTAACGCAATCCATCCGCTTTGCGGGAACCGCAGATGAATTAAGCATCCGCGTCGGGAGAGAAAACGAAATGAATTTATAACCACAAACCCAACGAAAGCAACATTTCGCGAGAAAACACCGGCTCCTTGAGTATGGAGAATAGCAACAATGCCAACTCCTTTGCCCCAAGTGTTCATCAGTTATCTCCTCAAAGCCATAAAACACGGTAAAATCATCGAAATGGGATCAGTAGTAAAGAAAAGATGTATATTTTTCGCTCCAAAATAAATGTGTTGCATGTTCCACAAAATTCCGATCAAGCTATTTCGCCAAATTTCCTTCTTTTTGAAATAAAATACGTAAATTTGTAGCACTTAAATAATTTTACAAACCACATCAAAAATTCATCATCTATGCCAAAAGGAGTTTATAAACTACCCGAAATTAAGAACGAACCCGTTAAGAGCTACGCTCCGGGATCACCCGAAAGAACTGCGTTAAAAGAAAAATTAGCCGAACTGAGTAAAGGCGGATTGGATATCCCCATGATTATCGGAGGGAAAGAAGTGCGCACGAAAAACCTGAAAGATATTCGCCCCCCGCACGATCACGGCCACCTGCTCGGTCATTATCATCAGGGCGATAAATCGCATGTGCAACAAGCTATTGACGCTGCGTTAAAAGCCAAACCCGCCTGGGAAGCGATGCGTTGGGAGAGCCGCGCGGCCATTTTCCTGAAAGCTGCCGATTTAATTGCAGGCCCGTATCGCTACGAAATGAATGCCGTAACCATGATCGGACAGTCGAAAAACGCTTTTCAATCGGAAATTGACGCCGTAGCGGAATTAGCCGATTTCTATCGCTACAACGTAAAAAATATGATGGAAATTTATTCCATTCAACCCAATTCCGCCCCCACAACGTGGAACCGACTGGTTTGGAGGCCTTTGGAAGGATTTGTTTTCGCGCTCACTCCCTTTAACTTCACATCCATTGCCGGAAATCTGCCCGGTGCACCTGCACTCATGGGCAACACGGTGGTTTGGAAACCGTCTAAAACGGCCGTTTACTCGGCCAGCCTGATCATGAAAATATTGATGGAAGCCGGTTTGCCCGACGGTGTGATCAACCTGGTATTTGCTTCGGGGCCCGATGCCGCCGACGTGATCTTCAATCACCGCGAATTTTCCGGATTGCATTTCACCGGCTCCACCGGCGTGTTCAACAGCATGTGGAAAACCATCGCCAACAACATGGAGATTTACAAATCGTATCCGCGCATCGTGGGCGAAACCGGCGGAAAAGATTATATTTTGGCCGACGCCACTGCCGATGCCAAACAGGTAGCCACCGCCATCACACGCGGAGCGTTTGAATATCAGGGACAAAAATGCTCTGCCGCTTCGCGGGCATACATCCCCTCCAACATTTGGAAAGAGGTGAAAAAATACATGGAAAAAGACCTCGAATCCATTAAAATGGGCGTAGTGGAAGATTTCAGCAATTTCGTGAATGCGGTGATAGATGAAGAAGCGTTCAAAAAACTATCGAAGGTAATTGACGAAGCCAACAAAACGGAAGATGCCGAAGTAATTATGGGCGGAAAGTACGACAAATCCAAAGGATACTTTATTGAACCTACGGTTATCGAAGCAAAAAAACCCGATTACATCACGATGCGGGAAGAACTTTTCGGCCCCATTTTCACGGTTTACGTCTATGATCCGAAAAAACTGGAAGAAACCATGGATTTGCTCGACACCACGACCGATTATGCCCTCACGGGCGCCATTTTCTCCAATGATCGCGCAAGCATTGAGCGCATGACGGAACGTCTTACGCACACGGCCGGCAATTTCTATATTAACGACAAACCAACCGGGGCCGTTGTAGATCAGCAGCCGTTTGGCGGCGGACGCGGTTCGGGCACGAACGATAAAGCGGGTTCCGTGATGAACCTGTTGCGCTGGGTATCGCCGCAAAACATCAAAGAAAATTTTGTTACACCAACGGATTACATGTATCCCAATTTTTTGGAGGAATAAGTTTTTACTGCTGAGGGTGTCGCTTTAAACGACGCCCTCAGTTCACAAGGTATTCTCCAACCCTGTGGAAAATAACCACGATTTTGAATTTATTTTCCTTTACTTCCATTTATACCCCTTTAATCCCTATCTTTGTTGCCGAAACAACCACTAAGTTATTAACCCGCTATGGACAGAATTAAAGAAACGGAAAAACTTTTAATCCTGTGCGAACAGGATCTGAAAAAAATAAAGCAATTCCACAAAGAACTCAAACAAATGGAAGTCAACCGTAAAGCGTTGGACGACTATTACAAAAATCAATACATGCAAGATTACGAAAAGCATTCTGATAGTAGCAAAGACTCGCGAGTAATAGATCAGGATAGTATTTGGAATGTATTAAGCGACCAATACAACGAAAAAATCAACCTTTTAAAAACAATTATAAAATCAATTTAAAACAAAACCCAACAATGAAAAAAAATCTATTATTGATTTTAATCGCAGTTTTGGCCATTACATTCACAGCTTGTAAGAACAATAAAAAAGCAAATAACGAAAGCGAAACAGCAGATATGCACAACGCTCAAAACGCTATTGACTGGCCAGGCAGCTATTACGGCGTATTACCTTGTGCCTCTTGCCCCGGCATTAACACAATGATTACGTTGAATGAAGACGGAACATACGAAAAAACCGTTGAATATCAGGAATCTGACGATACGCCGGAAACTACAAAAGGCAGCTTTACATGGGATGAAACCGGCTCCATCATCACGCTTGGAGAAAGTACGTATAAAGTAGGCGAAAACCAATTGTTTGCGCTTGATGCAGACAACAAAGTGATAGAAGGCGATATGGCTAAGGATTATATCCTTACCAAAACCCAACTGGAAGCCGAACCCGATGTAAACGAAGGTCCCACGCCACAAAGCTTTACAGGTGATGATGAAAAAGAATATAACATTCTTTTTGACACAAACCCCACCCCTCCTACCGCTACCGTGGAATCGGGAAATTTCAACGTGATACTCACTCAAACCGCAGCTTCGGCAAAATCGGCTGAATACGAAGGCGAAAATTCCAAATTATCTGTTAATGGCGATAAGGGTACGCTAACAATCAACAACAAGAAAATAGCATTAAAAGCAAAATAATATATTCATATATTAGATTTTGATTCAAAAGTGTGAGCGAAAACCTCACACTTTTTTTGTTATTCAGCCCGAAGATTTTACCTTTGCCGTAAACTCCGAAGATATGCAGTCTTATGATGTGATAATTGTCGGCGCAGGCCCCGGCGGTTTAAAATGTGCCGAAATGCTGGGCAGTTCCTCGCTTAGTGTTCTGTTGCTGGAAAAAAACAGTGTAATCGGCCCCAAAGTGTGTGCCGGAGGGCTCACGGGGAAAGACCTGGCCTACCTGAATCTGCCCGAAGAATTGATTGAATTCCGGTACAACAACGTGAAATTGCACGTTAACAACCTCACATCCGCTATTAAGTCTGAAACCGATTTTGCCTTCACCATAGACCGCACGGCATTCGGGCAATGGCAATTGCAAAAGCTGAAAGCTTTTCCGAACGTCGAAGTGCGCACAAACGCCCGCGTTTCCGAAATTACGAAAGAAACCGTTACGGTTAACGGCGAGCAAATCGGTTATCGCTACCTCGTGGGAGCCGACGGCAGCAACTCCGTCGTGAAACGATTTTTGGGAATAAAGTCGGCCAATAAAGGCTACGGCATTCAATACCTTATTCCTACCGACAAATACACCGATTTCGAGGTATTCTTTCAACCGAAATATTTTGCCGCCTGGTACGCGTGGATCTTCCCGCATAAGGGTTACGTTTCCGTTGGTTGCGGCGCGGCGCCCTGGGTGCTGAGTGCCGGAAAACTGAAAGACAATTTTCATAAATGGCTGCGCAAGCACGATATTGATATTTCCGAAGGAAAGTACGAAGCCTTCCCGATGGATTCCGATTATCAGGGTTATCGGTTCGGGAACGTATTTCTCACGGGCGATGCGGCAGGGTTGTTGTCTTCCTTCACGGGCGAGGGCATTTATCAGGCGCTGATATCGGGCGAAGAGGTGGCTCGCCTCATCCTAAATCCCGATTTTGTACCGGTTAAGATCCCCGAAGTGTTGCAAACCAAGCAGAAACACGATAAACTGATCAAACTGATGATTGACGCCGGCCCGTTCCGTTCGCTCATCTTCGGCACAGGCGCGCTGCTTTTCCGCATACCGCGCTTCGGACGAAAAGCGATTGAGGTTTTTGGATAGAAATTGTTTTTTGTTGGCTGCGCGACGTACGCTTTGCAAAGGCGGGAACAAAAGGGTTTAAGCCTTCTAAGCAAAAGATCACTGCCTTTTCGGCAAAAGGCTTCGGCCTTTTGGGTAAAACGTCGAGAGCTTTTTGAAAAAGCCCGTGGCCTTTTTCAAAAAGGCCGCCTGCTTTTCATTGATGTTTTCTGTCTGCTGATAGGCCCGCTTTGTGGAAGTGCGCAAGCTGTAGCGATCAGGATTAAAATTAATTGCGTATATTTGACCCATTATCTGAAAAATATACACTGATGACTACTTTTGGTACCGATAAACAAACGCTTTCCGATCTTGATATTTTCCCCCAATATAAAAAAAGATTCATCCGTTTTCGGATTCTTTGACAAAACCGCAACGCAGGGCGGCAGCAAGGAACTGTATGCCATGCTGCATTCGCCGTTGAACGATAAGATAGCGATCGAAGAGCGGGCACGCACCTTCCGTTATTTGACGGACAATAACATAGAAATTCCATTGGATAAGGATTACCTCGATTTCATCGAATTTTATCTGAACGAAAACGTTAAACCGCTGAAAGACCATTTTATTGATGCGTATGTGGACGGAATTTCGTATCGCGTTAAATCGAACAGCAATTACTACGTTATTTCGCGCGGCGTGGAATACGTCAAGGTGCATCTGATCTCATTTCTGGAAGCGCTGGACGATTTGCCCGACACGGATTTACCGCTTTTTTTCGTCAACTTCAAAAACGAACTGATTGCGATAAAAGAAAACCGGCAAACAGCAGCAATCTTTCAGAAAAAACAAAAAATTTCATTTCGCAACGTTAACCGGTTCGACAGTCTGCTGAGAGGCAGCTTTCTTCCGGCTATGCGGAACATACTCCGCAACACATACATGCTCGATGCCTTTCAATCGGTTGCCAAAACGGCAAAAATGCATGCAATGTGTTTCCCCGTTTTTGAAGATGCACAAAAGCCTTTCTTGGAGATCAAGCAGCTTTTTCATCCGCTGCTAAAAAATCCCGTTAGAAATAATATCGGTATAACAGAAGGCGATAACGTGCTTTTTCTCACGGGAAGCAACATGTCGGGCAAGTCCACATTTTTGAAGGCTACCGGAGTTTGCGTATATCTGGCGCATGCGGGCTTTCCGGTTCCGGCCGGACACATGCGTTTGTCGGTTTACAACGGCCTTTACACCACCATAAACTTACCGGACGATATTTTCAAAGGTTTCAGCCATTATTATAGCGAGGTGCGCCGCTTAAAGGACATTACGTTGCAGTTGAAAGAAAAGAAGCGCGTGTTGGTTATCTTTGATGAGCTTTTTCGCGGAACCAACGTAAAAGATGCGTTCGACGCAACAAGGCTTGTAATCTCGGGATTTTCCAACGTAAAAAGTTCTATTTTCCTTATTTCAACGCATATTCTGGAAGTAGGCGAGAAAATTCGTGATCAAAAGGGAATTGTTTTCAACTGTTTTGAATCATCCATCAAAAACGATAAGCCCGTATATCCCTATCTCCTTTCCAATGGTATTTCCACAGAGCGCTTAGGACTCACCATTCTTCGCAACGAAGGGGTTTTGGCGCTTATTGAAGACATATCGAAAGGCGATACATAAAAAGCATTTACATTTGTTAAACCCCAATCCCGGAAAAACATTCTATCTTTGCGGTTGTTTAGAAATGCAACGACAAGTAGTTGGAAGCATTTTTCATCGTATAGCTGAATGATATTTGGATTTACCGTTATTTAATGGATATTTGCTTTGCGTTATTCGTTGTTTCGTTAAAAACAGCAACGCCGCAACAAATATCAACTGAATATCTATTGAATAACCGTTTTGGTGAATACAATTATATAGATGAATTATTTAAGAGAATCATTTTTTCGGATGAAAAAAATAAATATTGCTATAGACGGTTTTTCGTCGTGCGGTAAAAGCACCATAGCCAAAGGCTTGGCCAAAGAATTAGGGTACACATATATTGACAGCGGAGCCATGTATCGGGCTGTTTCACTGTTCGCACTGCAAAACGGCTGGATGAACAACGCGGAAATCAACGAAGCAGCGCTAAAACAACATATCTCCGGCATAAAGATATCCTTCAGAACCAACGAATTCGGCCAACAGGAAACATACCTCAACGGACAGAATGTGGAACACCTGATTCGCACGCTGGAAGTAGCCAACGGCGCCAGCCGCGTGAGCACGCTGGGATTTGTGCGTAAGGAATTGGTGCGTCAGCAACAGGAAATGGGCAAAGAAAAAGGCGTGGTGATGGATGGCCGTGATATCGGCACGGTAGTGTTTCCCGATGCGGAATTCAAGATATTCCTCACAGCTTCACCCGAAGTGCGCGCTCAACGCCGTTTCGACGAAATGAAAGCCAAAGGCGAAAATCCTTCGTACGAAGATGTACTCGCGAACGTAAAAGAACGCGACCACCGCGATAGCAACCGAACAGAAAGCCCGCTCAGAAAAGCGGACGATGCCCTTGAACTGGATAACTCGCATCTGACGATTGACGAACAGTTGCAATGGGCGCTTAACAAGTTTAACAAAATCACACAGCAAAATGAGTAAAATTGAAATCGACAAACAATCCGGATGCTGCTTCGGGGTGTCAAAAGCCATCAGCAAAGCAGAGGAAGAATTACAAAAAGGCGGAACATTATATTGTTTGGGCGACATCGTCCACAACCACCTCGAGGTGGAACGCCTCGCGAAAATGGGATTGATCACCATAGATCACGAACAGTTCAAAGAACTAAAAAATGCACGCGTACTGCTTCGTGCGCACGGCGAACCACCAAGTACATACGAAATAGCAAAACAGAATAATATTGAGATCATAGACGCTTCGTGCCCCGTGGTTCTCGGATTGCAAAAACGCATCAAGCGAAAATATTCCACCAAACTCTCGGAAGACGGACAAATTGTGATTTACGGGAAAATAGGCCACGCCGAAGTAAACGGTTTGCTGGGGCAAACAGATGAATCGGCCATCATCATTGAAAAGAAAGAGGATATTGATTCGTTGGATTTTTCGCGCGACATCAGTCTGTTTTCGCAAACCACAAAACCGTTGGACGGTTTTATGGAAATTGGCGAGATGATCAAGGCGCGAATGCAGGAAGGCGCGAATTTCGAGATTTTCGACACCATTTGCCGGCAGGTTTCCAATCGTGTGCCCAACATCAAAGAGTTTGCGGCGTCGCACGATATTATCTTCTTCATCGCGGGCGCAAAAAGCTCCAACGGGAAAGTATTGTTTGCCGAATGCAAAAACGTGAACCCAAACTCGTACTTCATCAATTCGCCCGACGAAATAGATGAATCGCTCATCGGGAAAAATGTTACCGTAGGCATCTGCGGAGCCACTTCAACGCCCATGTGGCAAATGGAAGCCGTGGCAAAAAACATAGCAAAAGCGGGGGCTTCCCTGCAAATCGAAAAAGCTGCTTTTTAAGCAGCTTTTTTTGTGAACAAACGAAAATAAACTATCTTTGCAGTGCCTGTTTTTTTGGAAATAAAGGCAACAAATCTCCTTAACACAATAACGATTTATTCACTATGGGAGCAAGTATAAAATGCATTGGCATTCTCACATCGGGTGGCGATGCACCGGGAATGAATGTAGCTATTCGCGCGGTAACGCGTGCAGCTATTTTCAACGGCATGCGCGTGAAAGGTATTTACAAAGGATACAAAGGCCTGATAACGGGTGATATTGAGGAATTTAAGACCAACAGCGTAAGCAACATTATACAGCGGGGCGGAACCATCCTGAAAACCGCGCGCTCCGACGAATTCAGGACTCCCGAAGGAAGAAAAACCGCTTACGAAACCATGCTCCGTGAGGAGATTGATGCTTTGGTAGTTATTGGAGGAGACGGCTCCCTCACCGGCGCTAATATTTTTGCGCGGGAATACAATATTCCCATTGTGGGATTGCCGGGAACCATTGACAACGACCTCAACGGTACCGATGTAACCATTGGTTACGACACGGCGCTGAACACCATCATGCAATCGGTAGATAAAATCAGGGATACGGCCACCTCGCACGAGCGGTTGTTTTTTGTTGAAGTGATGGGGCGCAACTGCGGTTATCTGGCGCTGAACAGCGCAATTGCTTCGGGAGCCGAAGCGGCGATCATCCCCGAAATAAGCATGGAAAAAGACCAACTTGGCGAACTTATTGAGCAGGGATTTCGTAAATCGAAAAACAGCAGCCTGGTGCTCGTTGCCGAAAGCGAAATAACCGGAGGAGCCATGAAAATGGCCGAGCGTGTAAAGAACGAATACCCGCAATACGATGTACGCGTTTCCATTCTCGGACACTTGCAACGCGGCGGATCGCCTACGGCGCAGGATCGCATTCTGGCCAGCCGGATGGGCGTAGCAGCCATTCAGGCGCTGCTTGAGGATCAACGAAATGTGATGATCGGTATCCGCGAAAACGAAATTGATTATGTGCCTTTCCAGCGAGCAATTAAAAAAGACCGTGAAATAAGCGATGAGCTACTGGAAGTTCTTCGGATTTTATCCATTTAACGCGATATTTTTTTTAATATCCGTTTTTAAATTTGTACCTTTGCAGCGTTTTCAAATTCACTAAATTACATCAATTATATGGAAATCTCGCACATCGAACACATCGGCATTGCCGTTAAAAGTATCGAAGAACAATTGCCTTATTACGAAGGTGTTCTCGGGCTAACATGCTACAACATCGAAACCGTTGAAGATCAAAAAGTAAAAACTGCTTTTTTTAAAGTAGGCCAAACGAAAATAGAACTTTTGGAACCCACAAGCGAAGAAAGTACCATTGCCAAATTCATCGAAAAAAAAGGCGAAGGCGTGCATCACATCGCTTTCGCAACCAACGGCCTGAACGAAGCGTTAAAAGAAATGGAAAACAAAGGCGTCCGCCTCATTGACATGCAGGCACGCAAAGGCGCCGAAGGCCTGAACATCGCCTTCCTTCACCCCAAATCTACCGGAAGTGTGCTCACCGAACTCTGCGAGCACCCGGAATAATAAAAAACATTAGACTATTTGACGGATACAGAGAAGACACCGAAAATATCTTCCCCTACATCCGACATCTAACATCAAACATCATTCATAACAAATATTAATTATATGAGCAGTCAACTCGACAAAGTAAAAGAGCTAATACAATTACGTGAACAAGCTCGCTTGGGTGGAGGCGAAAGAAGAATAGAATCGCAGCACCTGAAAGGAAAATACACGGCCCGCGAACGTATCGCCATGCTTTTGGACGAAGGCAGTTTCGAAGAATTCGATATGTTCATGGAACACCGTTCAACCAACTTCGGCATGGATAAATCGAAGTTTTTGGGCGACGGCGTAGTAACCGGATACGGAACCATTGAAGGCCGTCTGGTGTATGTTTTCGCGCAGGATTTTACCGTTTTCGGCGGATCACTCTCCGAAACCATGGCGCAGAAAATATGCAAAGTAATGGATCAGGCCATGAAAATGGGCGCCCCGCTTATCGGAATCAACGACTCGGGCGGCGCACGTATTCAGGAAGGTATCAATGCGCTGGCCGGTTATGCCGAAATTTTTCAACGCAACATTCTTGCGTCAGGTGTAATTCCCCAAATTTCAGGCATCTTCGGGCCTTGTGCCGGAGGAGCTGTTTACTCGCCTGCCCTCACCGACTTTGTGATCATGACACAGGGAACTTCCTATATGTTCCTAACCGGGCCTAAGGTTGTAAAAACCGTTACCGGTGAAGATGTTTCGCAGGAAGACCTCGGCGGAGCATCGGTGCACGCATCCCGCTCGGGTGTAGCGCAATTTGCCGTACAAACCGAAGAAGAAGGGATGAAAGTGATCCGCAAATTGCTCGGTTTCCTCCCGCAAAACAATCTGGAAGAAGCTCCGCTGATCAAAAACGACGACCCGATTGACCGCCTTGAAGACGCCTTGAACGAAATAATCCCCGACAGTCCGACAAAACCATACGACATGTACGAAGTAATAGGCGCAGTTATTGACAACGGCGAGTTTCTGGAAATACATGCAGATTATGCGAAAAACATTATCGTGGG
>JAQVEB010000049.1 GCA_028698105.1 Petrimonas sp.
GAATTACAGTTGCTTTTTATATTTATTTTTGGTAATTTTAAAGCATAAATGCGGAATCATGTTGAAGAAATTAAAAGAAGAAGTTTTTAAAGCAAATATTGATCTGGTTAAACACGGACTGGTCATTTTCACGTGGGGAAACGTGAGCGCGATTGATCGAAAAAAAGGATTAGTGGTAATAAAACCTTCGGGAGTATCATACGATGATATGAAAGCTGATGATATGGTGGTGGTTGATTTGAACGGAAATATTGTGGACGGAAAACTGAAACCTTCATCCGACACGCCCACACATTTGGTTCTATACAACGCATTTCCAACGATAGGAGGAATAGTTCACACCCATTCAACTTTTGCAACCGCTTGGGCCCAAGCAGGGAAGGATATTCCCAACATTGGTACTACTCACGCTGATTATTTTAACAGCGATATTCCCTGTACCGATGACATGACTCAGGAAGAAGTGGAAGGAGAATACGAAAAAGAAACAGGTAACGTTATCGTAAATCGTTTTAAAGACTTGAATCCGGAGTATATTCCGGGAGTGCTGGTGAAAAATCACGGTCCGTTCTCGTGGGGAAAAGATGCGCATGAAGCCGTTCACAATGCCGTTGTGATGGAACAGGTTGCTAAAATGGCATTTGTCGCATATAGTCTGAATCCCGATCTTACTATGAATGAGCATTTGATCAAAAAACATTTTTATCGCAAACACGGGCCCAACGCCTATTATGGTCAATAACAATAAATCAAATTAAAACAAAATAATTATGGTTTTCGAAAATTACGAAGTATGGTTCGTTACCGGCGCACAATTGTTATACGGTGGCGATGCAGTAGTGCAGGTGGATGCACACTCAACGGAAATGGTCAAAGGACTGAACGACTCGGGAAATCTCCCCGTGAAAGTTGTTTACAAAGGTATCGCAAACTCCTCGAAAGAAGTTGCCGAAATTTTTCGCGCCGCGAATGGCGACACAAAGTGTGTTGGCGTCATCACGTGGATGCACACCTTCTCACCGGCTAAAATGTGGATTCACGGTTTAATGGATTATAAAAAACCGCTGTTGCACCTGCACACGCAGTACAACGAAAAGATTCCGTGGGATACCATTGATATGGATTTCATGAATCTGAACCAAAGCGCACACGGCGACCGTGAATTCGGATTTATTACTGCCCGTTTGCGCAAACCGCGAAAAATAGTGGTAGGTTATTGGAAGGATAAAGGTACACAATCGAAAATCGCTACCTGGATGCGCGTATGCGTGGGCTGGGCAGATGCTCAGGACATGCGTATCATTCGTTTCGGCGACAACATGAACAACGTTGCCGTAACCGACGGCGATAAAGTGGAAGCCGAAATTCGTTTGGGTTATCACGTGGACAATGCGCCTATCGCAAAGTTAGTTCCTTACGTAAATGCGGTGAAAGAGGAGGAAATTGATGCGTTAGTGGCTGAATACGAAAAACTTTACGATATTGCAGAAGACTCAAAAAAAGGAACGGAAAATCATAAACATATCCGTGCGGCGGCTGCCCAGGAAATAGGCTTGCGTCGTTTTCTGGAAGAAAAAGGAGCCAAAGCGTTCACGACCAGTTTCGACGAACTGGAAGGCATGGATCAGTTGATGGGATTTGCCTCCCAGCGTCTGATGCAGGAAGGTTACGGTTTCGGCGCCGAAGGCGACTGGAAAACGGCCGCGCTGGTTCGTACCATGTGGGTAATGAGCCAGGGGTTGGAAGGCGGTTGTTCGTTCCTGGAAGATTATACGTTGAATTTTGACGGTGAGAAAAGTTCCATTCTTCAGGCACACATGCTGGAAATCAATCCTTCTATCACAACCAAAAAACCGCAATTGCAGGTTCATTTCCTCGGAATTGGAGATGCCGGTTCGTGCGCTCGTTTGGTATTCCAGGCACACGAAGGGCAGGGTGTTGCCTGTACCGTTGTGGACATGGGAAATCGTTTCCGCATGATTGTGAACGTGGTGGATGTGATCGAAACAAAAGACCTGCCCAAACTTCCGGTCGCCTGTGCGCTATGGATTCCGCAACCAAACTTCGAAGTGGGTGCCGGCGCTTGGATTCAAGCCGGTGGCACACACCACTCCAGCTTCTCATACGCGTTGACCAAAGAACACATGGAAGATTTTGCCGAAATTGCTGATATGGAAATGCTGTTAATTGATAAAGATACCACCATGCGTAATTTCAAGCAGGATTTGCGCAACAACGAAGTGTATTACATGCTTAACAGAGCGTTGAGATAATTAATAAATTGAATTATGAAATACGTAATAGGTTTAGACTACGGAAGCGATTCCGCCCGCGCAGTTATTGTGAATGCCGAAACAGGTGAAGAGTTAGCTTCCTCAGTAAAATATTATCCGCGATGGATGGAGGGGAAATATTGTATTCCTTCGGAAAATCAGTACCGTCAGCATCCTCAGGACTATATTGATGTGTTGGAATACACGGTTAAAGATGCGCTGTCGAAATGTCCGGCGGGAACCGCCGAAAAAGTTGTCGGTATCGCGTTCGATACCACAGGCAGCACGCCGGCTTTCACCGATAAAAATGGAACTCCGCTTTCCATGCTGCCCGAATTTGCCGAAAATCCCAACGCCATGTTCGTGCTGTGGAAAGACCATACAGCCATCAAAGAGGCAAACGAGATCAATGATTTAGCCCGCAAATGGGATATTGATTACACTTCTTACGAAGGCGGAATTTACTCTTCGGAATGGTTTTGGGCAAAAGCGCTGCATGTGCTTCGTGAAGATGAAAAAGTGCGTGAAGCGGCGTACTCCATCGTGGAGCACTGCGATTGGATGCCAGCGTTGCTCACCGGCATTTCCACACCCGAAAACATGTACCGGAGCCGATGCGCATCGGGTCATAAAGCCATGTGGCTCGAAGAGTGGGGCGGTTTGCCTTCCGAAGAATTCCTAACGGCGCTCGACCCTGTTTTGGCCGGTTTTCGCAGCAGGCTGTTTACCGAAACATGCACCAGTGATGTAAAAATCGGTAATCTTACGCCGGAATGGGCAAATCGGCTGGGTTTGACAACCGATGTGGCGGTTGCAGTAGGCGCTTTCGATGCCCACATGGGCGCGGTGGGCGCTGAAGTAAAACCCGGTGCGCTGGTGCGCATTATCGGCACCTCCACGTGCGACATCATGGTTTCCGATCACGAAACCATGGGCGATAAGTTGATACCCGGCATTTGCGGACAGGTTAACGGTTCGGTTATTCCCGGTCTGGTCGGGTTGGAAGCCGGTCAGTCGGCTTTTGGCGATATTTATGCATGGTTCAAACGCGTGGTTGCATGGCCCGTAGAGAATATTCTGGCAAAATCTGCCTTAATTGATGAGGAAACGAAACAGAAACTGATTGACGAGACATTGGATCAGATTATTCCGGCGTTATCTGATGAAGCGATGAAAATTCCGGTTACCGAATCTACCGTGCTGGCTACGGACTGGATGAACGGACGCCGCACGCCCGATGCCAATCAAATGCTGAAAGGCACCATTACCGGGTTGACGCTGGCAAGTTCCGCACCGCTTATTTTCCGCGCGTTGGTGGAAGCCACCGCGTACGGTTCCAAGGCTATTGTGGATCGTTTCAGAGAAAACGGCGTGGAAATCAACGAAGTTATCGGTATTGGCGGTATATCGTTGAAATCGCCGTTTGTGATGCAGGTGATGGCCGATGTGCTCGGCATGCCTATCAAAGTGGCAAAGGCCGAACAGGCTTGTGCCTTCGGTACGGCGATGTTTGCATCGGTTGCTGCCGGCGTTTACAACAAGGTGGAGGATGCCCAGAAAGCAATGGGCATGGGATTTTCTTCGGAATACTATCCGGACATGAAAAACCATGAGTTGTACAGCGAATTATACGAAAAATACACAGCTATCGGCAAATTCACCGAAGAAAACCTGTTTAATTCCTGAAATATGTATTCACCATAAGTTTCATTTCTTATGAGAAAGTATATTTTCTTTTTTTACCTCATTCTCTTTTCCGTGTATTCGAGTGCACAGACCGGAAATGAGGTAAAATTTTTTCCTTTATCGGATGTCAGGCTCCTGGAAAGTCCTTTCCTTCAAGCCCAACAAGCGGACTTAAACTACATACTTGCGTTGAATCCCGATCGTTTGCTTTCTCCGTTTCTTCGCGAAGCGGGATTACCCAAAAAAGCGGAATCGTACACAAATTGGGAAAACACTGGATTGGACGGACACATAGGCGGACATTATCTTTCGGCTTTATCCATGATGTACGAGGCTACCGGCAATCCGGAACTAAAACGGCGCTTGGATTATATGCTCGATGAATTGGAACGATGTCAACGTGCCGTTGGCTCAGGATTTATCGGTGGAACGCCCGGTAGTTTACAATTATGGGACGAAATTAAACATGGTAATATCCGAGCGGCGAGTTTCGGGTTGAACGATAAATGGGTTCCACTCTACAACATTCATAAAACATTTAATGGTTTGCTGGATGCTTACAAACACACAGGAAGCAGAAAAGCGCTTGCGATATTAATTCGGTTGAGCGATTGGATGATAAATATTACGCAAGGTTTAACTGATGAGCAGATGCAGGATATGTTACGGAGCGAGCATGGCGGTTTAAATGAAGTGTTTGCTGAATTATCGGCGATCACACATGAAAATAAATACTTAAATCTTGCCAACCGGTTCTCACACAAAAAAATTCTTGATCCGCTTATTGATCAGAAAGATGAATTGACGGGAATGCACGCCAATACGCAAATACCCAAAGTCATCGGGTTTGAACGTATAGCTGAGATTGATCACGATAGCAATTGGGCCAAAGCGGCTGAATTTTTCTGGCAAACAGTTACGCAAAACCGTTCGGTGAGCATTGGGGGAAATAGTGTGCGAGAGCATTTTAACCCGGTGAACGATTTTTCTTCGATGATCGAAAGCGTGGAGGGGCCGGAAACATGCAATTCATACAACATGTTGAAGCTGACGAAATTGTTGTATGGAAGAATGCCTGAGACAAAATATATGGATTATTACGAGCGAACGCTTTACAACCATATTCTTTCTACCGAACAACCCGAAACCGGAGGTTTTGTTTATTTCACTCCCATGCGTCCCGGTCATTATCGGGTGTATTCACAACCTGAAACCAGTTTCTGGTGTTGCGTTGGATCGGGATTGGAAAATCACACTAAGTATGGCGAAATGATATATGCTTATCGAGGTAACGAGTTGTTTGTAAATCTTTTTATCCCGTCGGTGTTGAATTGGAAAGAAAAAAGTGTGCAGATAACCCAGGAAACGACATTTCCCGAAAGTGATGAAATACATTTATCCATCAATAAATCAACCCGAAAACCATTTACGATATACATCCGAAAACCGGAATGGGTTAACGATGATGAGTGGAGCATTTCCGTTAATGGCGTAAACCAACAAGTTACCGCCAAGAACGGCTATATTTCCATTCACCGACGATGGAAGAAAAACGATAAAATCTCCGTTGCATTACCCATGCACCTCACGCTCGACCAATTACCGGACAAAAGCAATTTTTACGCGTTCTGTTACGGCCCCATCGTATTGGCTTCGCCAATGGGAACAGAGGATATGAAAGGATTGTATGCCGATGATAGCAGGGGAGGGCACATTGCACACGGCACACAAATCGCATTGCAGGAAATGCCGGCATTTATCGGCGAGCCGAATGAAATTTTATCGAATACAAAGAAAGAAAACGCCGGCGGCTTATCGTTCGCATACAAAGGAAAAACGTTCCCGGATAAGAGTGAGATAGAATTTATCCCTTTTTACCGGTTGCACAACCAACGCTATTTTATCTATTTCAAACAGGCGAATGAAAAGGATTTAACCCAATTGCAACAAGAGTATGAGGCTTATAAAAAAGAACTATCGGCGGTAACGCTCGATGTTGTTTATCCCGGTGAACAGCAACCGGAATCGGATCACGGTGTAAAATACGGAAATTCTGAAACGGGTTCATTAAACGGAAAACATTACCGGAAAGCAAGCGATTTCTTCAGTTATCAAATCAAACTGTCTGAAGAAGCGTCTGAATTGCAATTGCTGGTTCGGGAAAATGATCAAAACAGCACGCAGGTTTTTATTGATGGTGAAAAGGTGAATGCGGAAGCAAATAAAAGTAAAGTGAAAAACGGTTTCGTGCGGTTAAGTTATACCATTCCGTTGAAAAAAGGAACTCACGAACTACGTTTTGAACCAAATAAAACGCCCTTCACATCAGAGGTTTACGAAGTTAAAATAATAAAGTAAAAAATGAAAAAAACAACACTATCCGTCTGTTTTATGCTAATTTCTCTCGTCATGTTTGCACAAAAAACAACAAGTCCCGACGGGAAACTCGTCCTCACGCTTATGCTGGACGATGGCGTGCCCTCTTATACGGTAGATTACGACGGAAAGGTTTTTCTGGAAAAGTCGCCGCTTGGCTTGGAAGCGTCGCTTGGTGATTTCACCAAAAATCTGAAATTCGTTGATAGCGAGATCAAAAACATAAACGAAAAATACACCCTTCCTCACGCAAAAGTGCGTGAAGTGAACTACGCAGCCAATGAATTAACGGCCACGTTTGTGAACGATAAGTCTGATTCACTGGATATTATTTTCAGTGTGAGTAACAACGACGTTGCACAAGCGTACCGTCTGCGTTCAAACAAAACACGGTTTTGTACTGTTTTTGCCGAAAAAACCGGTTTTAATTTCCCCGAAGAAACTACAAAATTTGCAACGCCGCAAATACAGGGTGGTGAAGGATGGATGCAATCTAAACCGAGTTACGAAGAAGAATACGTTTTTGAGCAACCAATGGATGTACCTTCCCGATTTGGGCTTGGTTACACGTTCCCGGCCCTATTTCATCTGAAAAACGGATGGGTTTTGCTTTCCGAAACCGGTGTAAGCAGCCGTTATTGCGGTACGAGATTAGGTGACGGCTCATCAGACGGCATTTTTACCATTGCATTTCCCGATAAATCGGAGAATGCCGGTGCGGGCGATGTTTCGCCAACCGCGCCCCTTCCGTTGATGACATCCTGGAAAACCATCACGATAGGTGAAACGTTGAAACCCATTGTGGAAACTACATCGGCTTACAACACCGTGAAACCGCTTTACGAGCCTTCAATCAATTACAAACCCGGTCGCTCAACCTGGAGCTGGATTCTGTGGCAGGATGCCAGTTGCAACTACGAAGACCAAAAAACGTTTATCAATTTGGCAGCCGATATGGGGTACGAATATATTTTGATTGACGCATTGTGGGATGTGCAAATCGGATATGAAAACATGCCGCCGCTCATCCGTTATGCGCAATCGAAAGGCGTGGATGTGCTGCTGTGGTACAATTCCAACGGCGAGTGGAACAATGCGCCGCAAGGCCCGCGTAACCGGATGGATACCTCGCCGGCTCGTGAAAAGGAAATGGCATGGATGCAATCGCTTGGTGTGAAAGGCATAAAGGTGAATTTTTTCGGCGGCGATAAGCAAGTAGTAATGAAACTCTACGAGGATATTCTTACCGATGCCAATAAATATGGCTTGTTTGTAAATTTTCACGGAACAACGCTGCCTCGCGGGTGGGAACGAATGTATCCCAATCACTTTACGAGCGAAGCTACGCTGGCATCCGAGAATCTGGTTTTCAGTCAGGCTTTTGCCGACAAGGAAGCACAACGCAGCACCATTTTGCCCTTTACGCGCAATGCCGTTTCGGCAACGGATTTTGGCCCGGTTTTCTTCAACAAACGATTTGCTAAGACCGATGAGCATGGGAATATACGCTGCACCACCGATGCTTTTCAGTTGGCAACGTCGGTTTTGTATCAGTCGCCGCTACAACATTTTGGAATTGTTCCTGAAAATTTATCGCAACAACCCGCTTACGTTATCAATTTTATGAAAAATGTTCCTGTGATATGGAACGAAAGCGTATTCGTTGACGGTTATCCCGGTAAATACGTGGTTATTGCCCGTCGTAATGGCAATAAATGGTACATCACCGGCACAAATGCCGAAACGGACACGAAAAAAATAACGCTGAGTCTGCCTTGGTTGTCGGGAAGTAACGTATCGGTTATCTACGATAAAAAAGATCGTACGGCAGGGTTCAGGCAAGCGAAAATAGATAAAAAAGGAAATATCGGGATAGAAATAGAACCTTTGGGCGGGTTTGTAATCTATTAAATTTCAGAAAATATTTAACATTAATCAATATAAAACAATGAAAAAGAGCATTTTACTTATTGCGTTACTGGTGACAACCGGCGCATTCGCACAAAAAAAAGCGACGATGACCGTCCATGCCGATGAGGGAAAACAAGTGATCCCAAAGGAGATTTACGGACAGTTTGCAGAGCATTTAGGACGTTGTATTTACGGTGGAATCTGGGTGGGAGAGGATTCGCCCATTCCAAACATCAACGGTTACCGGAAAGATGTTTTAGAAGCGCTTAAAGCGCTCAAAGTACCCGTACTACGCTGGCCCGGCGGCTGTTTTGCCGATGAATATCACTGGATGGATGGCATCGGCCCGAAGGATAAACGTCCTAAAATGGTGAATACGAACTGGGGAGGGACAATCGAAGACAACAGCTTCGGTACACATGAATTTCTGAATTTCTGCGAAATGATTGGAACCGAGCCGTATATCAGCGGAAACGTGGGTAGCGGAACCGTGGAGGAAATGGCAAAATGGGTGGAATACATGACTTCGGACGGCGATTCGCCTATGGCAAATCTTAGACGCAAAAACGGACGCGACAAGCCCTGGAAAGTGAAATACATAGGCGTAGGCAACGAAAGTTGGGGCTGCGGTGGAACTATGCGGCCGGAATTTTATGCCGATTTGTATCGCAGATACCAGACCTATTGCCGTAATTACGGCGATAACCGTCTGTACAAAGTTGCCAGCGGCGCCAGCGACTACGATTACAACTGGACGGAAGTGCTCATGAAAAATGCTGCGCACCAGATGCACGGCTTATCGTTGCATTATTATACGGTGAAAGGATGGAGCGGTAGTAAAGGTTCCGCCACGAACTTCACTAAAGACGATTATTACTGGACGCTTGGTAAAGCCATTGAAATTGAACCGGTTATTCAAAAACATATCGCTATCATGGATCAGTATGATCCCAATAAACGAATCGGTTTGTTGGTTGACGAATGGGGTACATGGTGGGACGAAGAGCCGGGAACCGTGCGCGGACACCTGTATCAGCAAAACGCACTTCGCGATGCGTTTGTAGCCTCGCTTTCGCTGGATATTTTCCATAAATATACCGACAGGGTGAAAATGGCTAATATCGCGCAAATCGTGAACGTGCTTCAATCCATGATCCTGACCGATGAAAAAGGAGGAATGGTGCTCACGCCCACGTATTACGTTTTCAAAATGTACAACGTGCATCAGGATGCGACTTTTTTGCCGTTTGAATTGAATAGCGGTAGCATGAACGTGCGCGACGACCGTACCATACCAATGGTTAGCGGCACCGCTTCACGCGATAAGAGCGGCGTGATCCATATCTCCTTATCGAATGTAGATGCCGATAATGCCCAGGAAATCACCGTGAACCTTCCGGGAGTTTCCATGAAATCCGTCTCGGGAGAAATTCTCACTTCAAAAAATCTTACAGACCATAATACGTTCAGCAACCCCGATGTGGTGAAATTAGCAGCTTTTACCGGTGCAAAAATATCGGGTAATACCTTGAATGTGAAACTACCGGCGAAATCTATCGTTACGTTAGAGGTGAAGTAAAGCTTTTTCGGAAAGAGACGGGAATACTGTGTATTCTTGTCTCTTCTCAGTATTTGATAAAACACAAAAAAATTAAATGTACCGTTCCATTTTTTCTCTGATTTTGGCGGCGTTGTCTTTTTTTGCTTTTTCAGCAAACGCACAAAAAAACGTGACATCCGATCGCGAATATGTCGCCGGTCTTGCTTATAAAATGGCCATGCCCGTATTGAGCAACATGGCCAAAGGCGAGTTGCGCAAAAATATGCAAGTCGAACTAAGTCCATCGTGGGACGGCCGCGACCAGGGCGTTACTTATATGGAGGCCTTTGGCCGGTTGATGGCGGGGATCGCCCCGTGGCTTGCGTTGCCGGACGATAATACTTCGGAAGGCAAACAACGAAAGCAACTTCGCGAATGGGCGCTGAAAAGTTATGCACAAGCCGTTGATCCCGCGAGTCCCGATTATTTACTGTGGCGGAAAGAAGGCCAGCCTTTGGTAGATGCGGCTTTCGTTGCCGAAAGTTTTATACGTGCGCCAAAGTCGCTTTGGGAGCCGTTGGACGAGCAGACGAAAAAACGGTATATCGAAGAATTTACGCAGTTGCGGCGTGTTGATCCGCCTTACTCGAACTGGTTGTTGTTTTCGGCTACCATCGAGGCATTTCTCATGTCTGTTGACGCGCCGTATGATGCCTATCGCATTCATTCCGCTTTGCGGAAGATTGACGAGTGGTATGTGGGAGACGGCTGGTATTCTGATGGCGAACATTTCGCTTTCGATTACTACAATAGTTTTGTGATTCAACCGATGTATGTGGAAACGTTGGAAATTTGTGTTGATAAGAAACGGATAGCAAATCAAAATCAGTTGGATATTGCGATAAAACGCATTCAACGCTATGCGCAAATTCAGGAACGGTTGATATCGCCCGAAGCCACTTTCCCGGTTTTCGGACGCTCCATGACGTACCGGATGGGTGTATTCCATGCGTTGGCACTCGTGGCGTGGAAAGAGCAACTTCCGGAGGAACTATCCGAAGGACAGGTTCGTAACGCACTTGTCAGCACCATGAAACGCATGTTCGCCGTGGACGGAAATTTCAACGAAAAAGGCTATCTACAACTTGGTTTTGCGGGTCATCAACCCGGCATGGCCGATTCATACACGAACAACGGGAGCCTTTATCTTACTTCGTTGGCCTTTTTACCGTTGGGTTTGCCGGCCAGTCACTCTTTCTGGACATCGGCTCCCCAAGATTGGACATCGAAAAAGGCATGGAGCGGACAGCCGTTCCCGAAAGATCACGCTATCAGGGAATAAATCAAATTGATCAAACAAAATAAAGAAAATTACTGGTACGAAGTCAACTTGCGGCGGCATCACATAACAAGTATTTTTTGTGTTGCAGGACTTCTACAAAAAGAAAGCAAAAGAATACTCAAAATAAAACAATATGAACCGGAAAATCGTCGGTATAATTCTCTTTTTTCTCTTTTTAGCATCTCCCCAATTTACATTCAGTCAGCAGAAAACAAGTGAAGATGCATGGCTTTTCGCCTATTTTACCAACAAAAATAACAATAAAAACGGACTTCACCTGGCATGGAGCGAAGACGGATACAACTGGAAAAGCATTGGAGATGAATACTCTTTTCTGCGAAACGATTATGGCAATTGGAGCACGGAAAAGAAGCTGCGCGATCCGTTTGTGATGCTCGGAAAAGATGGAAGGTATCACCTGCTTTGGACTATAAATTGGAATATTGATATTATCGGACATGCTTCTACCACAGATTTTATTCATTGGTCGCGTCAGGATTATATTCCTGTGATGAATGGGTTTGAAGTTCGCAACACGTGGGCGTCTGAAATGATCTATGATGATGAAAATAAGCAGTACATTATCTATTGGGCGAGCACCATTAAAGAAAACGGCGTGTGG
This sequence comes from Petrimonas sp., assembly GCA_028698105.1. Lineage (GTDB taxonomy): Bacteria > Bacteroidota > Bacteroidia > Bacteroidales > Dysgonomonadaceae > JAQVEB01. Next base: position 11,751 of record JAQVEB010000049.1, read on the forward strand.
AAAACTGAGCAAGGGAAAGATTACGATAACCGGATGTATTATACCACTACCAAGGATTTCAAATCTTTTACGCCGGCCAAAATCTTTTTCGATCCGGGACACAACGTGATCGACGCTACCATCGAGAAAAAAGGTGACACATATTATATGATCTACAAAGACGAAACCGAAGTACCCAAACCTCATAAAAACCTTTTAGTAGCTACGAGCAAAAACGCCGAAGGCTCATACAAGCGGGTGAGTGAAAAAACATTTTCGCCGGATTGGGTGGAAGGCCCGGCAGTTGTCTCGCTCAACGATGGAAGCTATTTGGTTTATATGGATAGTTACCGGCAAAATAAATATCTGGCGCAACGCACGTTCGATTTTAAGACGTTCGAAGACGTGAGCGATAAAATTACCATGCCCCGCGATGCGCGTCACGGGTCATTCGTAAAGGTGTCTAAATCATTTGTGGATACGCTTATTGCTACGCAACAACGAATTGCGCAACAACGGTTGGACGATAGCGGCGGAATTCCTCCGGTTTTTCCTTCAAAACCGGTAATGGCAAATTGGAAAATAAACGCAAGAGACAGTAACCCCATTTCAAATACGCTCATTGGTGTTTTCTTCGAGGACATCAACTACGCGGCCGATGGCGGACTGTATGCTGAATTAGTTCAAAATCGTGGCTTTGAGTACGCCATGGGGGATGTTGCCGGAAGAGACAGTACATGGAACGCGACGAAGGCATGGGAATTTAACAGTTCGGAACCGGACGGGAAATTCGAGATCAGAACAGAAAATCCCATTCATCCCAACAATCCGCATTATGCCTCGATCGCCGTTTTGAGAAACAACCGAAACGTGCGTTTAATCAACAACGGATTCGATGGTATTCCTGTGAAAGCGGGCGAAAAGTATGATTTTTCTTTTTTCGTTCGATCACCTTCGATAAAGCAGGTTGCCGTGCAACTAATCGGTGAAGACAACACCGTTATCGGTGAAACCATGGTTCGCAATATCGGCGCGTCGTGGAAAAAAATCGAGTTAGTGCTCACTGCCAATAAAACGGACGAAGATGCTCGTCTGGCAATTGTTTTAAACCGAAACGGAATCATAGACGTGGATATGGTTTCGCTCTTTCCGCAAAAAACGTTTAAAAATCGTAAAAACGGCCTGCGGGCCGATTTGGCGCAAGCCATTGCCGATATAAAACCAAAGTTTATGCGTTTTCCGGGTGGATGTCTGGTGCACGGCGATGGACTGGAAAATATGTATCGTTGGAAAAACACGGTCGGCCCGCTCGAAAGTCGGGTTCCGCAGCGTAATATCTGGAACTACCATCAAACGGCGGGACTGGGTTATTTCGAGTATTTCCAGTTTTGCGAAGATATTGGAGCTGAACCGGTTCCTGTTGTTCCCGCGGGTGTTTGTTGTCAGAATTCGCGTCACAGAGGACAGGAAGGATTACCGATGTGCGACATGCACGACTATGCCCGGGAAGTCATTGACTTGGTTGAATTTGCGAACGGCGATGCAACAACCAAATGGGGAAAAGTACGCGCTGAAATGGGACATCCCAAACCGTTCAATTTAAAATACGTTGGCGTGGGGAACGAAGACTTGATTTCGGATATCTTTGAAGAACGGTTCAGGCTCATTTACAATGTGATGAAGGAAGCTCATCCGGAAATAACCGTTATCGGCACTGTTGGGCCGTTTCATGACGGAACCGATTACACCGAAGGTTGGAAAATTGCCAACGATATGTACCTCGAAATGGTAGATGAGCATTATTACGAAAATCCCAATTGGTTCATCAACCATCAGGATTTTTACGATAAATACGAAAGAAATGCAACGAAAGTGTATCTTGGCGAATATGCATCGCGCGGCAATACGCTCTTCAATGCACTTGCCGAAGCTGCTTATATGACCGCCCTCGAACGCAATGGAGATGTGGTTCACATGGCATCTTACGCCCCGTTGTTAGCCAGGGATGGGCACACGCAATGGAATCCGGATTTAATCTATTTCAATAAAACCGAAGTAAAACCAACCATAAATTATTACGTCCAGAAATTGTTTGGAACCCACGCGGGAGAAACGTATTTCAACTCAACGCTGGCGTTGTCGGATACAACGCTCACCGTGCAACGCCGCGTTGCCGTATCGGCAGTTGAAGACAAAACTACGGGTGATGTAATACTAAAATGCGTGAATATTTTGCCCGTAGAGGTAAT
>JAQVEB010000339.1 GCA_028698105.1 Petrimonas sp.
CTTCCGGAAATCTTTCTACCGCACTTACATGGACTTTCGACAAAGACAGAGCGAAACTTATTTTGAAAGCCGATGATATTTTTAACACCCGAACTCCTTTTGCGAGCATCGATTATATGGGACAAAAAAGCACGTTGAAAGCTTTTCGAGACACACGATCAATCTCCTTTTCCTTTATCTATCGCTTTGGCGGCTACAAAGAGAAAGATCGCAAAGAAGTGGATACATCACGGTTTGGAACAAATTAAGAAGCTATATCAAAAGTAAGGACAAACTTTTCATTTTGCGTAAGTAGCCGCTGCTTTCGAAGCAGCGGCTACTTGACGACAGGTGTTTTTCAACCGTAAGCCACCATTTTCTTAAAATCTTCGTTATCTTTGTAGTATTGCAATCAAACGGTAATCATCATGACAACATTAAAACGGAAATGGTACAAAATTATTTTTGAGGCCGACACCAAAGCCGGAAAAGATTTCGACGTCGCGCTATTGATCTTCATCCTGTTGAGCGTGGCGGTGGTAATGCTGGACAGCGTGGCCGCCATTCACAACCGTCTCAGTTCGTTGTTCCTGATACTGGAATGGATCTTTACCATCTTGTTTACTCTTGAATATGTTACGCGCATCGTCGTACACCCCAAACCCCTAAGGTATATTTTTAGTTTTTGGGGCATGGTGGATCTGTTGTCCATTCTTCCCACTTACCTCGGATTGTTTGTTGCGGGGTATCACTACATGATCGTGGTTCGCATCTTCCGTCTGCTGCGTGTGTTCAGGATATTCAAAATGGTGCGTTTCAACCGTGAATCCCAAATCCTGCTTAAATCCCTTTCGGCCAGCATTTACAAAGTGAGCATCTTCTTTCTGGCGCTGCTGATGGTGGTGGTTATCATGGGTACGATCATGTATGTGGTTGAGGGCGAAGAAAACGGCTTCAACAGCATCCCCGAAAGCATTTACTGGGCCATAATTACCGTTACCACCGTGGGTTACGGCGATATGGTTCCGCACACGGTGATGGGAAAGTTCGTGTCGGCTTTCTCCATGATCATCGGTTATTCCATCATCGCGATCCCCACGGGCATTGTTACGGCAGAGATGACCAAAAACCGGCGCAAAATACGTAAAGGCTGCCCCGATTGCGGCAATACAAACAAAATATCGGCGAACTATTGTTACAAATGCGGTTATCACTTTAGCGAGAAACACCGCGAAGCGGATACAAAAAAGTAGAAACTGTTATATATGTGTACACTTGAGTTTTTGGAAGCTGTAATGTTATGACCATCACACTTATCATCTTGTTGATAACCGGAATTTTTTTCGTGTGGGGAAAGTTTCGCGCCGATGTGGTTACACTGATGGCGCTGATGACGCTTGCCCTGCTCAAAATACTTACTCCCGACGAAGCGATCGCCGGATTTTCCAATCCCATCGTGTTGATGCTCGCCGGGCTTTTTATTATCGCCGGAGCCATAAATCAAACCGGACTGGCAAAAAAAATCAGCACATACCTGTTGCAGCTTGCCGGAAAAAGCAAGGCGAAACTGTTTGTCATCACACTGCTGGTAACAGCCTTTTTCAGTTCGTTCATGAGCAATTACGGCACAGTTGCCCTTTTGCTGCCCATCATCGTGAGCATGACGCGCGAGGCCGATCTCAACGTACGCCGCTTTCTCATCCCAACAGCCTTTGCCAGCAGTATGGGAGGCATGATGACGTTGATTGGCGCTCCGCCCAACCTTATCGTGAACGATGCGCTGATCACCCACGGATTAAACGGATTGGGGTTCTTCACCGTGCTGCCGATCGGAGTTATTTTGCTTATCGTAGGAATCATTTTTCTTTGGTTCCGTTCGAAGATGCTGGAAGATAGCGCGCAGAAAAGGCCGTCGGACGAAGGCAGGGCAAAATCGCCCTTCGAATTGATCAAAGAATATCAATTAGCCGATAATCTCTTCCGCATTAAAGTGCCCGAAAACACTCCCATTCTGCATCAGAAGCTAAAAGAACTTGCCATCACACAACGATATAACGTAACCATCGTGGAGATAAGATGTTACATGTATAATTCCAGTAAGTTTCTGAAATCCACCACGCAATACCTCGCCGATGGCGACAGTATTCTTAACGCCGGCGACATTATTTACGTGGAAGGCGTGTACGAAAATATTCAACGATTTGTGGAGGAAAACAACCTGCAATTCATGGATGCGAAGCAATCGGAAAGCAACAAACCCGAGTTTAGCGCCATCATGAAGTTCGATGAGATCGGTGTGGCCGAAGCCGTCGTGCTGTCGAGTTCTAAATTGATCAATAAACTTGTGAAAGAAACGGCATTCCGCAAACGTTATCACATCAATATTTTAGGGATAAAGCGCAAAAACGAATACATTCTCAACCAGGTACAAAACGAAAAAATTCTGGCGGGCGATTCGCTGCTTATTCAGGGTACTTGGGCTAATATGGACGAATTGAGCGCCGAAGAAACCGATCTGGTTGTCGTGGGGCAGCCCACACAGGAAGCTAATAAGGTGATATTGGAACACAAAGCCGGCATTGCGGCAATTATTTTGCTGTCAATGGTTCTCACCATCACTTTCAACATACTCACACCCGTTATTTCCATTATGGTTGCCACGCTGCTTATGATCATTACCGGCTGTTTCCGCAACGTGGAAACGGCTTACAAAAGTATCCGGTGGCAAAACATCATTTTTTTCGCAGCCATGCTGCCCATGGCTACCGCCATGGACAAGACCGGGGCATCTGAAACCATATCGCGCGGATTAGTGAACTTCATGGGCGGTTTGGGGCCTTATGCCGTGTTGGCGGCGCTGTACATCGCCACTTCATTTTTCACCATGTTTGTGAGCAACACGGCCACGGTAATTATTTTTGCGCCCATTGCCATTCAGTCGGCTATCGCGCTGGGCGTCAGCCCCTATCCTTTTGTGCTGGCTGTTGCCACAGCAGGAACCATGTGCCTGGCAAGCCCCTACTCCACGCCGCCCAACTCGCTGGTTATCTCACCGGGGCGCTACACGTTTAACGATTACGTGAAGGTGGGTTTGCCTCTGCAGATCATTTATATTCTGGTTATGGTGCTGGCCTTGCCGTTGCTCTATCCGTTTTAAAGCACCGGAACATCTCCCGTATCGCTCATCTTTACGATAATATCCACAGCCGATAACC
>JAQVEB010000340.1 GCA_028698105.1 Petrimonas sp.
GAAGAAAATACCGACTTTGTTGCTGTTCATGTGCCACATGATTCCTAAATCAGTACCGAAAACATCGTAATCTGCTCCGGTATTATTTGAGTTGGGAAAGTTTTCATCGGGAAGTGATTCGCCGGTGACGCGGCAGATGGTTTTGAGGTTGTATGCCCTTATGCCGGGAGATGCCGTGTGGATAACATCAGAAAAGCCGGTTCCATTGCGTTTGATGCCGCAAGAAATAAAAACAAAGAAAATAAAGATGTAAGGAACATTGCTAAATCTCATTCTTATCGTTCTATTTATCAATAATTTTTCATATCAACACTTATTAAGAATGAATTGTATGGATACCAGATTGACATGATGAAATACAATTTATCTAAATTGGCGCTTAAGGGATGTATAAAAGAACCGTATATTCCTCCGGGAATTCCAACCGCGAGGTCTTTCTCTTTAGAAAGTTTCCAATTGGTTATGTCTTTTGTATCTCTGTAAACAAGCCCTTTGCCTTCTTTAGTGTAAGTATAAATCCATCGTTGGAATTTTTCGTGGTAAATTAAGGATGCTTCACCGATAATTGCCGGAATTATAATTGTGGCCGACCTTTCATCTCCTTTAACCCATTGGTTGGAGTTTCCGTTCCAATATTCATACTCCTGCATATTTTCCATATTTCGTTCCAATATACGGGCAAGATAAGCCGCGCCTCCTCTCCCCGCTAATGTTCCTATCATGTAAACATATCCGTCTTTTTTAGCGTACGCTACCTGAGAAAAATTGCTGCCGGGTGCAAAGGTAACCGCTTCTACCCTTGACCAGGTCTTTGCCCCGTCGCGAGAGACATAAAGAGAAGAGTGATTTGTGATCCAGGAATAATTTGGCCCCGACCAGTTGTAAATGTTCATGTAGTGAACGTAATCGCTACCATTTGCACGGATAGCTGAGGTAGGAATGCTCGTATTGTATGCTCCCGGTATTTTCAGTGCAATTTCCCGTGCATACGAACCGTCGTTACTCATTGCCATTCCCGAAATGGTTAACCCGTCATCGAGACCGGTGTCTTCCGAAAAAGCGAGAACGTTTGACCGCCAGTTACCTCCGCTGCCTCCACCACCTTCTTTATACGGTATAAAGGTACTTCCGAAGGTATCGCCAAAGAAAATGCCGACTTTATTGCCGTCCATTGCCCAGATAATACCGAGGTCTGTTCCGCAAACATCGTAATCGCGACATGTGTTATTTGGACTCGGCAATCCGTTATCGTTGGGGTGTGAGGCTCCTGTTACCCGAGCAATTTGTTTGACATTGGAAACATAAATTCCGAACTTGTTGTTGATTTTGAATGAGTTTGTTCCTCCTACTGTTCCGTCCTGCCTCATGGCGTTGAAGCGGAAAATAATTTCATCGAATTTTAAATCTTCGGCAGTAAGTGAATAGGTAAATGTGAAATTTCCGCTTCCCACTTCACTTTTGCTCATCGTCTTAAACAATGAACTATTGCCATCAGCTAATTTACGAATTTCCAAGCGGCTCATAGCGTTTAGGTTTTCCAAGGTAACATTTACCGTGAAAGTTTCTTCGTTTTCTGCTGAGAATAAATTTTCACTCAGATTTATGACGACGTCACCAGCAACACCGTCTCCATCGTTTTGACAACCTAATGTAATGAGAAGAAGGCTTACGTAAAAGCATTGCCAAATGATTTTTAGCTTATTCATTGTTCATTGAATTTTAACAAGAACGTTTTACGCCAAAGCGTAAAACGTTCTTGAGTTTATCGTAGATTACATGCCTGGAAGAACATAACCCTCTGGAGTAATAATCATCGTATTGATACCAAAGAAACCAGCCCAGTGCGTATTTTTGGGCCCTTTTGTCATTTGAATGATTAGCGTACCATAATCTGTAGGCGAAATTCCTGATACAATGGCAACTCGGTTCATATTATAATCGTTAACAACATAACCGACTCCTTCGTTTTTCCCGATGACTTTATACTCGGTTTCGGTATTCCAGTCGTTGATATGGCCATAAAATACAAATGTATATTTCAAATCTTTGTTAAAATTAGAAAGAGCAAAACTGCTTACTCTGAAATCAGCATTGTTACCATCGCTAAAGAACATATCTTCAGAAGCGGTTCTGGGAAACCCGAGCGAGTTATCCAAGCCTCTTTCCAATGTACCGGAGAATTTATCTTTCACTGCCATTTCAAATTTAGTTGATTCGCCGTTAGAATCCTTGAGATCAGTTAATCTTGGATCACCGGGTCTTCCGTAATTATTGAAAGGCGCAGGTGAGAAAATCGGACCAAAATCAATATAAATCGGATTCTTTAAAATGTAGTTATTCAAAACAAAACCTTCGGGATAACGGTAACTGGTAAGAGGTGTTACTTCAATGGGGTTTGCAACAGCGGAATGCGCTGCTGTTTTGACCAAGTTCATTTCGTAATCCGAAAATGGGCCTGCGAGGGTATTATCCAATACGTTGCTACCGAAAATTGCTTCATACCAGGTAGCAGCGGCAGTAAATCTACCGACAACATCACTCAGACGGTAACCGTCTTCTCTCATAAATAAATCACCTAAATAATTAGGATCTCCAACATACGTTGTTCTACCATTTTGTATTGCTGTACCCGAAGGCACAATCAAATCGATATTTGCCAAACTTTTCGCTTTCTGGACTGCATCAACAATGGCTGCATACATTTTTAGCTGATCTCTGTCGTAATTTACAAACCCTTCCTGGGTTGAATTTTCCGCATACGCCCACGGTTGGTGCAAAACAAATTTAACATCAGGATTTGTTGTTAATTTGCTTGCAAACTCAACAAGTTTGGGCAAATAGTTTTGATAGCCTTCAGGTTTTCCGGCTAATGGCAGTGATTCCTCAAAACTGATAAAATCCCAGTTTTCACTTTTAATTATTTCAGATAACGTTTTCTCGTTCTGCGTATTTTTTCCGCCGTCAGTTCCTATTACTCTAAATTGATAAGGATTTTTGTTTTCCGAAGCATTTGTCCAATGTTGTTCCAAGGTGCTTCCGTTCAGATACAAATTACCTATGATTAGTTTTTTCCCGGCATTTGCAGCAAGATTATATAAATAATTTTCTACTGCATCTTCAGCCGGTGTACCTCCGATAGTCAAAACTTTGAAAACTCTATCCTTGCTGACGTATAAATTAG
>JAQVEB010000050.1 GCA_028698105.1 Petrimonas sp.
TTTACAGAAGATAATTATCCCTGGAACGATTCTACGTGGACGTTTGTGGATATGACGACCAAGTTGGTGAAAGAAGGCGAAAAGCCGGAGATAGAAGATTTTGATATTGTAAAATTGGATAAAGGAGACGGGGAAGGCGAAAACATAACCCAAACGGTTCTTGCCGACAGCGGTTACACGTTTTTAGCGGTTTCCTACCGGATTCAGGGCGTCAGTCCAAAAGAAGCCGGTCGGTTAAAAACCGTTGCCGGTTATGCAAAACAACAACGATATCCGTTTTATTGCCTCACGTCGTCTTCCGCAAAAGAAATCGCGACATGGGAGCAAAAAAACAACTCCGGCTTCGTGTTTTGTCATTCCGATGAACGCATGCTCAAAACAATGATCCGCAGCAATCCCGGGTTGGTTTTGATGAAAAACGGCACAGTGATCAACAAGTGGGACAGCAATTCGCTTCCTGCGGAAAAAGAATTACGAGCGCCGTTGAATGAGTTGCGGTCAGGGCAAATATCCAATGAAAGAAAGAACAATATGCGCAGGATAGCGGTTATAATATCCCTGTTCATCGTGCCCCTGGCGGCGATAAAATGGCACGACCGCAAATCAACAAAGAAATAAACACTTTACATACAATTAAATTAAAAAGATTATGAGAAAAAAAATTGTGGCAGGTAACTGGAAGATGAATAAAAACCTGCAAGAAGGGTTATCGTTGGCGACCGAACTTAATGAAGCATTAAAAGGCAAAACCGTAAACTGCGATGTGGTCATCGGCACGCCGTTTATCCACCTTGCGAGCGTTGCAAAAGCAATAGACACCACGAAAATAGGTGTTTCCGCGCAAAACTGCGCCGATAAGGCATCGGGAGCATATACCGGAGAAGTTTCAGCCGAAATGGTGGCTTCAACCGGAGCTACATACGTGATTTTAGGGCACAGCGAACGCCGTGCTTATTATCATGAAACGCCCGAAATTCTGAAAGAAAAAGTCCTTTTGGCGTTAGCCAACAATTTAACGCCGATTTTCTGTATCGGTGAAGTGTTGGCCGAACGTGAAGCCGAAAAACATTTTGAGGTGGTGAAATCGCAAATCCAGGATTCGCTGTTCGGCCTTTCCGAAGAAGATTTCGGAAAAATCGTGTTGGCTTACGAACCGGTTTGGGCTATCGGAACAGGAAAAACGGCTACCGCCGATCAGGCGCAGGAAATGCACGCCTTTATCCGCAAAATACTGGCCGATAAATACGGACAGGCCGTTGCCGATAATACTTCGATCCTTTACGGCGGCAGTTGCAACGCATCTAACGCAAAAGAACTTTTCGCAAATCCCGATGTGGATGGCGGACTAATTGGCGGCGCATCGCTTGGTGTAGATAAATTTATGCCGATAATTGAAGCGTTTTAACGCATTTACGGAATTTTACCACAGATTTACACGCTAATCTGTGGTATTTCCGTATCTTTGCGCAGAAAATATCAAACAAAACCAACAATGAGAAAATTATTATATTTTTTGCTTTTCTGTTCTATTCCCTTGGCGATCAATGCCCAAATAACTCCGCAAACAACTAAAGGCATCATCGAAGAGCTTAATACGGATTATCCCGGACAAGGGCATGTTGTAATTTATCAGGAAGAAGCAATCAAAAGCATTGTGGGGCGAAACATCGGCCCAAAACTTCCGGTATATAGTTCAGGCGATGGGTCCATGCCCTACGTGAAGATCAGGGGATTTAAAATTCAGGCCTTTTCGGGCAACAACCAGCGCAGTTCTAAAGACGAAGCCTATCGCAAACAGGCGTTGATCAACCAGGCTTTTCCTGAACAGGAAACCACCGTTCTTTTTGAATCTCCTTTTTGGCGCTTGCGCGTAGGAAATTTCAAGTCGCGTGAAGATGCGAGCGCAGCAATGCGCGAAATGAGAAGAACATTCCCTGCTTTCGGAAAAGAAATGTATATCGTTACCGATGAGGTGAAAATACCTATAGATCAGCTAAATAATAACGCTGCTCCGCAATAATAATCAAAAATATCCCAAACCGAATGTCTCCCGAAGAAACCGCTGAGAAAAAAAAGGTGATTATTGCCGACCACATGCGCGATGTGATTTCGTTGTTAGGCGAAGATGTGCAACGCGAAGGTTTAGTGAAAACACCTGAACGTGTTGCCAAAGCAATGCAGTATTTAACGAAGGGCTATTCACAGAACCCCGAAGAAATTCTGCTGTCGGCGCTTTTTAAAGAGAAATACCGGCAAATGGTGATCGTGAAAGATATTGATTTGTTCTCACTTTGTGAGCATCACATGCTGCCATTTTTCGGAAAGGCGCACGTGGCATATATTCCCAACGGCTATGTTACGGGATTGAGTAAGATTGCCCGCGTGGTGGAAGTTTTCTCACGGCGTTTGCAGGTGCAGGAAAGGCTCACAACCCAAATTAAAGAGTGCATTCAGAACACGTTAAACCCGTTGGGTGTGATGGTCGTAATTGAAGCTCAGCACATGTGTATGCAGATGCGGGGTGTTGAAAAACAGAATTCCGTTACAACCACATCCGATTTTACAGGGGTTTTCAAGGAACAAAAAACGCGCGAAGAATTTATCGCGCTGATAAAATAAATGTGAGGTTGTCTCAAAAGTAAAATCTGCTATCAAATTGTCATTCTGAATGGATCCGCCAACTGGCGGAGAATGAAGGATCTATTTAGCTTGACAATGTAGATGTTTCACTTCGTTCAACAAAATGAAACTACAGTGGTACTTTTGAGACAACCTCTTTTTATTTAATCGGGTGCCCTATAGCATCCGATTTTATTTTTTCGCAGCCCGTTTCCGGTCGTTTTCATCCAGCAATATCTTGCGCAAACGCATTGACTTGGGCGTTACCTCCACGTACTCATCCTCTTTAATGTATTCCAAAGCCTCTTCGAGGCTAAAGATTACGGGCGGAGCCAATTGGGCTTTGTCGTCCGATCCCGATGCGCGTACGTTGGTCAGTTTTTTCGATTTGGTAACGTTCACCACCAGATCGCCTTCCTTGCTGTGTTCCCCAACCACCTGTCCGGCATAAACATCCGTTTGCGGCTCAATGAAAAACTTACCCCTGTCCTGCAGTTTGTCCAATGCGTACGCATACGCGTTGCCGGATTCCCCGGCGATGATCGAGCCGTTTTGACGTTTTTCGATAACGCCCTTCCACGGCTGAAATTCCAGAAAACGGTGCGCCATAATGGCTTCGCCGGCCGATAGCGTGAGCACGATGTTGTTCAGCCCTATAATTCCGCGCGAGGGAATGGTAAACTCAATGTGCATGCGGTCGCCCTTGCTTTCCATGGAGCGCATCTCGCCTTTGCGGCGCGTGATCACGTCAATGATCTTGCTGGCATATTCTTCCGGCAGGTTCACGGTGAGTTGCTCCACCGGTTCGTGGTCTTCGCCCCCGATTTGTTTGATGATCACTTTCGGTTGTCCCACCTGAAGTTCGTATCCTTCGCGCCGCATGGTCTCGATCAATACCGATAAATGCAGTACACCGCGTCCGAAAACGATCCATGAATCGGCGCTGTCGGTTTCTTCCAGTCGCATGGCGAGGTTTTTGTCCAACTCCCGCAGCAACCGCTCATAAATATGCCGCGAAGTAACGTATTTCCCGTCTTGCCCGTAAAACGGGGAGTTGTTGATCGTGAACAACATTGACATGGTGGGTTCGTCAATCGCAATGGGATCAAGTGGTTGCGGTTTTTCCAAATCGGTGATCGTATCACCGATCTCAAACGATTCAATGCCCACTAACGCGCAAATATCGCCCGAAGAAACCTCGTCCACTTTCGTGCGCCCCAGTCCTTCAAACACGTTGAGTTCTTTGATGCGCGTTTTCACGATGCTTCCATCGCGCTTGCAAAGCGCGTAGTCTTTTCCCTGTTGCAATGTACCCCTGTGAACGCGTCCCACGGCAATCCTCCCAACGTAGTTGGAATAATCGAGCGATGTGATGAGCATCTGTGGAATGCCTTCGCGTACTTTCGGTGCGGGAATGTATTTTATGATTGCGTCCAGCAACGGCAGGATATTATCGGACGGTTTTTTCCAGTCGTCAGACATCCATCCCTGTTTAGCCGATCCGTAAATGGTGGGGAAATCCAGTTGTTCTTCCGTCGCATCGAGGTTGAACATCAGATCGAAAACCTGTTCCTGCACTTCTTCCGGTCGGCAGTTCGGCTTGTCCACTTTATTGACAACCAAAATGGGTTTTAACCCGATTTCCAGCGCTTTTTGCAGTACGAAACGCGTTTGCGGCATCGGGCCTTCAAATGCGTCAACCAGCAGCAGGCAACCGTCGGCCATATTAAGCACGCGCTCCACTTCTCCGCCGAAATCGGCGTGGCCGGGCGTGTCTATAATATTAATTTTGGTGTCTTTGTAACGGATTGACACGTTTTTTGAAAGGATGGTTATCCCGCGTTCGCGCTCCAGATCATTGTTGTCGAGAATCAAATCTTCGGTTTGCTGGTTATCGCGAAAGAGGTGTCCTGCCATTAACATCTTGTCCACCAGTGTGGTTTTACCATGATCCACGTGTGCGATGATGGCTATATTTCGAATATTTTGCATGTGCGGTCTTTTTTGAGGGCGCAAAGATACGATATTTTATGAAAAATTTTATGATTTAGGTCTTTACAATTTACGACAGCCGTATTAAATGATGCAAAAAAGGCGTCGGTATGTTTATAACTATAAAAAAATAGTGCTAAACTGTTATTTGTAGTTATATTTACAAACAAAGTAGTTGCATTGATCTTTTTTTATCTATATTTGTGGTGTAACTTTTTAAAAATAACGAAGCTATGAAACGATTGACTGAGAAAGAAGAAGAGATCATGCATTATTTGTGGAGCCGTGGGCCGATGTTCGTGCGGGATATATTGGATATATTCCCCGATCCCAAACCGCATTACAACACGGTTTCAACCGTAATTCGCGTGCTGGAGGAAAAAGGTTTTGTGGAACACAAAGTGTATGGCAACACATACCAGTATGCGGCAAAAGTATCGCGAGACCAGTATAAGGGTAAAGCACTGCGGCGCGTGGTTTCGAATTATTTCGATAACTCCTACACCAACGTGGTTTCCACCCTGATTGAAGAAGAACGTGTTTCGGTGGACGAGCTGAAAAAACTGATCAAGAAGATAGAAAAAGGCAAAAAATAACCAAAAAACGATGTAATTATGGGCGCATTTATTTTATACATGGCAAAAGCATCGGTATGTTTGCTCTTTTTCTCCATTTTTTTCCGGTTGCTGATGATGCGCGAGACGTTTTTCCGCTTCAACCGGGTAACGTTGCTGGCGGGATTGGTCGTTTGCAGCCTGATGCCGATGATCAACCTTCAGACAATTAATCCATTGGGATTTCAGCGGCCGATAGCGCATCTCGAGAAAATGATCAACACATACGAATACCTGCCCGTAACACTTCCCGAGACAGATGGAAGCACACCTGCTGTTGACACCGGCGCAGCCGATGCACAAACAGGCAACGATACCGTTTCCGAAAAAAAATCGTTTCCGCTGTTCGGGATCGTTTTTTTGCTGTACCTGCTTGGCGTGTTGTTTATGCTTGTGAGAATGGCTGTTTCGGTGTTCCGGTTGCAACAAGTTGTGCGAAAAAACAAGGCCGTGAAACATAATGGTTACGAATTGATCGTGAGCAAAGAAAAGGTGGTGCCGTTCAGTTTCTTTCGGAAAATTGTGATTTCCGAGGCCGATTATGCCGCCAATCCCGATGAAATAATCCTGCACGAGCAAATGCACATTGACCGCAGGCACAGTGTGGATGTCATCATTTCGGAATTGTTTTTGGCAATGCACTGGTTTAACCCGGCGGTGTGGTCTCTTAGCCGCGATTTGCGCGAAATTCACGAGTATGAAGCCGATAGCGGCGTGCTGGAACACGGCGTTAATCCGCAAAAATACCAGTTGTTGCTGGTAAAGAAGGCCGTGGGCGAGAAACAGTTCGGCGCCATCACCAACGGATTTAACCAGCCGAAAATACGCAACCGCATTATGATGATGCTGCGCAGCGATTCCACCGCTTGGGCACGGCTGAAAGCGCTGGCCGTACTACCGATTTTTGCTGTTGTGTTGCTGTCGTTCTCGCAACCTGTTGCGAAGCAACAAAACGAATTACGGTACGATGACGGAGAAATTATCCGCAACGAAGAATTCAAGGATTCGTACGCGCTTATCGAGAAACGATATACCGATAACTCAATCATCGTTTTTCTGAATTCCAAAAACGAACTGCTGTTCATGACCCGCCATTCCGATGCGGCCAGCATAAAGGCATTGCAACTGGAAAACAAGGCAGCATCGGTGCAATCGCTGGAAAAGATTATCCTTAGCCAGCTTCGTGTGAAAGACCTTCATTCCATTGATTTTATCCTGATCGCTCCCGAAGATGCATATATGCAGACGATCACGCAAGTGAAAAACGTGATGGTAAAAGCCTATGAATCGGCGCTGTCGGAACTTGAGAAAGGTGGAAAGGGCGTAGCGCTGCACGATCTCCCGCTTACCATCAAATACACGATGCATCGCTACCAAACCGGCGGCGAGGTGGATATTGCGGAAAAACTGATGCAGGTTATTCAGTAAAAACGGAAAAAGATGGCTGTTTTTCTTGTATATTTAGTAAAATCGACAATTTGTCTGACGGTATTTTCGGTTTTCTTCCGGTTGTTGCTGACGAAGGAAACATTCTTCCGTATTACAAGAATTGCGTTGATTTCAGGCTTAGTGGTGTGCAGCATTTTACCTTTTGTAAAGATCAGAACGAACCACACGTACTCGTTGCAACAGCCTGTTTTTCAATTGGAAGAAAGACTGTTATCCGAAAAAACAGTGAGAGGAAACAATACGGATGCCACAATAACGGAAAATTTGACACCCACTGCCGATGATCAGATGGCTATTCATCCGGCTACCGATGAAAATAACGCTAAAAACATGCCTCGGTACACCATTGTGATAATCGTTTACTGGATCGGTTTCAGTTTCATGATCGTACGTTTCGCGATATCGCTTATTCGTATCTGTCAACTGATCTCAAAAAGCAGATTGATCAAGTCGGACGGATACACACTGGTCGTTACCTCCAAAGATGTTGTAGCGTTCAGTTTTTTCCGCTACATCGTTCTGTCGGAAAAAGATTACACGGATAATCCTGATGAAATTATCCTGCATGAACAAATGCACATGCGCCGCCGGCACAACCTGGACATCGTGTTTTCGGAACTATTTCTGACGTTGCATTGGTTTAACCCTATGGTTTGGTTGCTGTCCCGCGATTTACGTGAAATTCATGAGTACGAAGCCGATAATGCGGTTATTCGCAAAGGCATCGATACCACAAAATATCAATTGTTGTTAGTTAAAAAGGCTGTTGGCGAAAGGCGCTTCACTTCCGTTGTCAACAGTTTTAATCAATCAAAAATTAAAAACAGAATTACTATGATGTTAAAAAAAGAATCCACCCGGTGGGCGCAACTCAAGGTGTTGTTTGTTGTGCCGTTGGCGGCTGTAATGCTCGCAGCATTTGCACAGCCCGCAGTTGAAAAGAAAACATCGGATATCCTTCAACAGGATAATCCCGAAAGTGTAGTGAAACAGGTGCAGTCCGATCCGTACTTTTACTGGAATCAGGTGCAGGAGTATTGTGAGAAAAAGGGAATTGATCCGAAGAATATGAATCTTAAAGATATTGCGGCCCGTAAGCATCTAGTAGTTATGCTGATCAATTCGAAGAATCAAGTTTTGTATGAAAATGGCTCATCTACAGAGTGGTTTAAAACCCTCGAGGAGTCAAAAAGCGATGCATCGGTTCAGGCATTGAAAAAAATGATCGTAGAAACGATGGTAAAAAGTGAAGATAACCCTATTTTCTTTACTTTCCAAAGCGATAAATCCGCATCAACCAACTTCGTTGTTCATCTTATCAATACCACACTTCCAAAAGCATATGAAGCAGCGTTGCAAGAAGTTTCCGTAAAGACTAATACAACTGTAAATCAATTAAAAAAGGAGAAACCTCTGTTGCTTTTGTATGCTGATCCGAAAACGTATACCGGAAACGCAAATAATGAAGTGCGTTCCAAGGAAGAAATAAGTGAAACTTTTACGATCAATACTTCAACTGAAAAAAATGGTAAAGAAGAGACGAGTTTCTGGAAAGTAATTCGAAAAAACACAGGAAATGATACTCAAACCGTAACCATCCGTCAGCAAATTTTATCCGGTAGTGAAGTGATCGAAGAAAAAAGTTCTTCGCCTTCGATGTTTAGCCCAACAGATATTGCATTGATAGGTGTTGGGACAGATATGACCCAAGTCGATATTAATGGATTAAAAACTCATATTCTGGATAAAGGGTTTAAAGCGAAAGAAGTGTATTTTATTCTCAGTATGTAGTTTATTGAATTTGAAGCAGGTTCGCTAAGATATTTTTTAAAAAATATTGCAAACAGCAAACGGCCGGCAAAAGGCGCTTCACTTCCGTAGCCGGCCGTTTTTCGTGGAAAAATGTAAAAAAAGAATTACCACGATTTGAATTACAGACTACAAATCTAAAGAAATTTTTTATATATCGTGCATTTTTAACATCCTAAGCCGGCGACGAGGTTTTCTAAATCCGCTGCTTTTTGTATCTTTGCAGCTAATTTCAGAAAAAATCATATAGCTTATAAATGTTACTCGGCATGAACCTCAAAAAATATACAACCGTTTTAGGATTTATTCTTCTGTTTGCATACCTTGCTTCGCCGTCAGCCTATTCTCAAAAGAAAAGACAGCCGCTTCCCGTGCCTGATGGAGAAGAAGCTATTGTAGAGGATCCGGACATTCCTCCGATGTTTACGGGAGGAACTGCTCAGATGCGAAATTTTATCTCGGTTATGCTGAAATATCCGCCCGAAGCTGCCGAAAATAATATTCAAGGCTTGGTTGTGCACACTTTTGTGGTAGAAAAAGACGGCACGCTATCGAATTTGGTATGTATTCACCATGCCGATTCGCTCCTCGATGCAGAGGCATTGCGCATTTTTAAGGCTATGCCGCCGTGGCGCCCCGGAAAGCTCAACGGCGAAGCCGTGCGGACGAAATCGTACGTACCGATGTATTTCCGGCTCAACAAATCGGCTCAAAGAAGAGCTGCCCAATCCTCAAGCGCAGCTTCCACGCCCGTTCCTACGCCCATAGCTAAAGCCGATTCTACCGTGTTTGAGAATAACGAGGTTTATACCATCGTGGATCAGATGCCTCAATATCCCGGGGGAGAAACAAAATTGGCGGAATTTCTCTCGGACAAAATGGAATATCCGGTACAGGCGCGGCAGGAAGGCATTCAGGGCCGCATAACCTGCTCGTTTATCGTGGCAAAAGACGGAAGCATATCGAACATCGAAGTGGTGGACGGCGTGAATTCCGCTCTCAACGATGAAGCTGTTCGAATGCTCAGTTTGATGCCCAATTGGATACCGGGCATGAACAACGGCGAAAATGTAAACGTAAAGTGTCTGCTCCCCATAGATTTCAAGATAGACGAGACGCCCATACCGCCTGTTACAACGGAATAAGAAGTTTTACGGTACTTGCAACCGGAAGTCGCGAAAGAAAACATCTTTCGCGATTTTTTTTATGGCAACAACAGTTGAAATGTGCGCATTCCTTCGGAAGTATTTATGAACAGCCGGAAGGGAACGGCAGTCGTACTTCCCTGTACGCGCAGGCTGCTAAGCAAGAAAGAAGCGTATAGCTTTACGGGTGCTCCCGGCGGATCGTTGTTCGTGGAATGACTGAAATAGAGGTCAATGGTTGAAGATGATGTGTCGCGGAGTAAGGCGATTAAGTGCGCCACGTTATGATATTCGATCTCAAGGATCATATTCAGGTAGTCGCCGCCCACCCAAACGCTTTGTATCTTTACCGGGTCTTTGATCAGTTTTTCCGGAAAACCTTCGGTTTGAATGCTGCCTGTAAAAATATCGGTCACTTTGTTTATCTTCACCGTATCGCCATTGAGCGGCGAGTAATTCAGCACCACGCGCTGTCCGTTGTTGCCTGCATAATCTTTTAGTTCTTTGGGGATGAGGGTACGTTGGTTATCAAGTTGAAAAGTGATCGAGGAAGCCGGTTTCAATACGGTCGCAAAATCAACGAAATAATTCTCGACACGTTCCGGCGCTTTCTCACAACCCGCAAGAAAGAGCAAAAAAGCAATATAACCTATGGCAGCCGATAATCTTTTCACAAAGCTGTTAAACTGCTAACCGATAACTGGTTTTTTACCGTGTTTCCGTACATTTCAATTATCTTTTCGCGCAGGAAAACGGGGTCTTTGTCGGGAATGTTTATTTTTTCGATCTGACCCTTTACGTACTGTTCAAACTGCAACTTATCGCTGCCGGTGTATTCCGATTGAAATTGCTGCGAATCGGTCATCAAATCGTACGCCACGTAATTGAACGGGAAAAATGCGTAATTTCCGTATATCTCGTCATCAATGGTTTTGGCCACAAATTCCAACATCGCAGCCTTGTCTTTGGTCCCTTCCACTTCCTTCAGCCTGTCCGAAATTTCGTTACCGAAGGTAAAATGAACGCGTCCCTTGTATCCGTTGATGCCGGTGAGCATGTTTTCCAGGTCGTCGGCAGGCGTTTTTTTGTATTCGGGATTGTCGCGTTTTAGTTGGAACTCTTTGGCTTTCAGGTAATCGCAGGGGTCCAACTCGTATGAAATAGCTAACGGAATAATGTTCAGTTCCTGCAGCGTCTCAACGGGTTTTGAACTGTTGTGCAGGGTAAGCATTTTCAACAGGCTGGTTTGTGTGCGATCGCTGGAGTCTTTTGCGCGTCCTTCGCGCTGCGCAATCCAGATGGATTGGTCGCGTTGGGTTACGGTATGGTGAATGTAATCCGATAAATGTTTGGATGTTTGCAACATTTCGCGCATGGAAACGCTTCGTTTCACGATAAAACTTCTGTTCAACCGCACCAACGTGGTGATCCACGGATAGATCAACAAATTATCGCCGATGGCGATTTCGGTTGTGTCCATCATTTTTGCGAACATGATCATGTTCAGAAACGCCGCATCCAACACAATATCTCTGTGGTTCGAAATAATGAGGTGCGATGCTCCGTTTTCCGCATTGTCCCAATTGATGCCTTTCAGCTCTTTCGTTGTTTTTTCAATTAATCTGTTTACCGTGGGATAAATAATGTTTCGCTGAAAATTATCCACGGTTTTACAACTTCGCATGGCTGCGCTGAATTTTTCCCACGAAAACGGTTGTACAAGCGGTTCCACCGCTTTTCGGAATTTTTCGTCGGCGAGCAATTGCTCAATGGCTTCGGGCACTTCGCTGTCGAGAAACGGGCGAATATCATCGAAGTTGCTCAGTTGATCAGTTGTTTCCATGTTATATCTTATTTGTTGATTTTTCGTATTCAAATTCGATAATTTCGCTCAACACGCCCATCATGGTGAGGTTTGCCGCGGCAACCTGTTGCGGAATGAAACTCGTAGGCGTCATTCCCGGGGTGGTGTTCACTTCCAGCAAAACCGGACGGTTGCCGGGAATAATAAAATCCACACGGATA
Source organism: Petrimonas sp. (assembly GCA_028698105.1). GTDB lineage: Bacteria > Bacteroidota > Bacteroidia > Bacteroidales > Dysgonomonadaceae > JAQVEB01. Next base: position 11,654 of record JAQVEB010000050.1, read on the forward strand.
ATGCCTTTCGCATCAATCAGGTTGTAAATTATTTCGGTCTCACGCTGGATTTCGCGGGTTAGTTCGTCCGATATCCGGGCGGGCGTAATTTCTTCCACTTGGCCTTTATATTTGGCGTTGTAATCGAAAAACTCGTTGCGGGTAACCACTTCGGTGACCGGCAAAACGTGCACGCCGCTTTCGGTTTTGTAGCATCCGCACGTAACTTCGGTGCCGGAAATAAAACTTTCTATCATCACTTCCGGTGCTTCAACGAATGCCTCATCAATAGCCGTTTGCAAATGGCCCGATTCCTTTACTTTTGTTGTTGCGTAGCTTGAGCCGCCCACGTTCGGTTTCACAAAAACGGGAAGCCCCAGTTGTTCAATTATCTGCTGTACGTCGTAATGGGTATCGCGTCTCAAGACGATCGAGGAGGCAACGTCGAAATTGAAACTTTTGAGAAAATTATTGCACGTGAACTTGTTGAATGTGAGCGCGGAAGCCAACACTCCGCAGTTGGAGTAGGGGATGCGCAGCATATCGAAATAGCCTTGCAGTTTTCCGTCCTCGCCGGGCGTTCCGTGAATGGTGATATAGGCAAAATCGAATTTCGTTGTCCATCCGTTGGATGTGAAGCTGAAGTCGTTTCTGTCAACAGGATAAATGCTTCCCTGATGCTCCACTTCCCACGATTCACGGTCAATCTTTACCTTGAAAACGTTGTATTTCTCTTTATCCATAAACGAACAAATGCCTGCGGCACTTCTCTCTGAAACTTCTTTTTCAGAAGAATATCCTCCCCATATAACGGCAACATTCTTTTTCATTCTTTCCTTTGTGATCGTACTAAAGTTGTTCTTTTATTTCGCGGGCGCTGGTGTAAATGCGCCATTTTTTGATTACTTCCTGCATGTCTTCGGGCAGTTCGCTCTCGAAAAACATTTCTTCGCCCGTACGCGGATGCACAAATCCCAGCGTTTGCGCATGCAAACATTGACGCGGACAGGCCACAAAACAGTTGTAAACAAACTGTTTGTATTTCACATACCGCGTTCCGCGAAGGATTTCGTTGCCGCCGTAGCGTGCGTCGTTAAAAAGCGTATGCCCGATGTGTTTCATGTGAACGCGAATCTGGTGGGTGCGCCCGGTTTCCAGGCGGCATTCAACCAGCGTTACGTAGCCGAACCGTTCGATAACACGGTAATGTGTTACGGCCGGCTTTCCCATTTCTGCGTTGGGGAAAACGCGCATCAGCATGCGGTCTTTCGGATCGCGGCCGATGTTGCCTTCAATGCGTCCTTCGTCTTTTTCAACGTTTCCCCACACCAGGGCAACGTATTGTCTTTTAGTTGTTTTGTTGTAAAACTGTACCGATAAGCTGGTCTTTGCATCGGGCGTTTTAGCGATGAGCAGCAACCCCGATGTGTCTTTATCTATGCGATGCACCAATCCCAGCCGGGGGTCATCAATATTAATGCTTTTATCGTAATTTAAGTAATACGCGATAGCGTTCACGAGCGTTCCGGTGTAATTGCCGTGTCCGGGATGCACCACCATGCCGGGCGGTTTGTTTACTACCAACAGGTCGTCGTCTTCATAAACGATATTGAGCGGAATGTTTTCGGGGATAATCTCCAACTCGTGGCGCGGCCGGTCCATCACAATGGAGATCACATCCAACGGTTTAACCTTGTAGCTCGATTTTACGGGCGTGTTGTTCACCAGAATGCAATCGGCGTCGGCAGCCTGCTGTATCCGGTTACGGGAAATGCCTTCGATGCGGTCGGATAAAAACTTATCGATCCGTAGCAGACGCTGTCCTTTATCCGCTATGAACCGATAATGTTCGTATTTTTGATTTTCTTCTGAAGATGAACTGACTATTTCGTCGTCATCTTCTTCCGAAAAATCATTTATGTCATCGAAATCTTCTTTCAACGTCATTTTTTATTTAGAAAAATGATTCGTCAATGGCTGTGTTGTTATTCTCTGTGCTGCTATCCTGTTTTTTACGAACCGGTTGAGGGTCAATGATGATTTCACCGGAATCTGTACGG
>JAQVEB010000051.1 GCA_028698105.1 Petrimonas sp.
AATGAACAGGGAGAAAAACGCGGTCGTGAAGTTTTCGTATGCAACGGGAAATGCGGTGGACACGCTTTTCAGTACGCGCAAAGCGCGTGAGTGTACGTTTGATACGTTCGAAGGTTTTTCGGTTAGCCCCGACGAGAATCGCGTGCTGGTTTACCGGGATCGGGAGCAGATTTACCGGCATTCGTTCAAAGCTACTTACTATTACCACGATGTGCGCCGCAATTTAGTGCGAAAACTCACCGAAAATACATGCAAACAGATGATCCCTACGTTTTCACCCGATGGGAAAATGCTGGCTTACGTGTGCGACAATAACATTTGGCTTGCCAAATTCGATTTCGATACCGAATCGCAAATCACAAAAGACGGCGCTTTCAACAAGATCATTAACGGATCAACCGACTGGGTTTACGAAGAAGAATTTGCAACCACGCGTTTGATGCAATTCTCGCCCGATAACAAACTGCTGGCTTTCGTTCGTTCCGATGAGTCGCAGGTGCCGCTTTATCGTTTTCAAACTTTCGAGGAGCAACTCTATCCCGGGTTTTACGAATACAAATACCCGAAACCGGGGCAAAAAAATTCGTCGGTTGAGTGCCGCGTATTCGATATTGATGCCAAAACAACACGGACAATGGCCGTTCCGATGGATAAAGACGGTTACATCCCGCGCATCACGTTCACGAATAACCCCGATGAACTTGCGGTGATGACGTTGAATCGCGACCAAAACCGTTTCGATATGTACTTCGTGAATCCCCGTACTACGGTTGCCAAGCTCATTCTTCGCGACGAAAACAAGTACTATGTGGACTCGGAATTTCTAAAAACCATCCATTTTCTGAACGGCCGGTTTACCTATATTTCGGAAAAAGACGGCTACAGCCACATTTATATATACGGGAATACGGGCACCTTGCAGAAGCAACTTACGCAGGGAAGTTATGATGTGACCGATTTGCTGGCGGTGAACCCCGAAACCGGTACGGTTTTTTATGCCGCCGCCGATGAAAGTCCGTTGCAGCGGAATATTTACAAAGTGAATATTGATAAACCGAAAGCGGTAAAGATTTCAACAAAAGCAGGTTTCAACTCGGCCGGTTTCAGCGAAAACGGGAAATATTTCGTGAATCGCTGGTCAGATGCCGCCACACCGGGAACGGCTGTTCTTTACGATGAGAACGGAAAGGAAATACGTGTTTTGCAAGACAACACCGATGTTGCACAACGTGTAAAAGATGCCGGTTTGCCGCAAAAAGAATACATTACCGTTCCGGCAGCCGATGGAACAACAAAGTTAAATGCCTGGGTGCTGAAACCGAAGAATTTTGATCCGAACAAAAAATACCCCATGGTAATGATCCAGTATAGCGGTCCCAATTCGCAACAAGTGATGAACCGTTACGGAATAGACTGGGAGTATGCCCTGCTGAACGAAGGCTATTTGGTTGGCTGCGTGGACGGCCGAGGAACCGGCGCCCGTGGTGAGGAATTCAGAAAATGTACGTACATGAAGCTCGGAATTCTGGAATCCGACGATCAGGCTGCCGCAGCGCGCTACTTCGGCACATTACCTTACGTAGATGGCAGCCGAATCGGTATCTGGGGATGGAGCTACGGTGGTTACAACGTGTTGATGAGCATGAGTCGCGGAAACGGCGTTTTTAAAGCGGGCGTAGCCATTGCGGCCGTCAGCGACTGGCGGTTTTACGATTCGATTTACACGGAACGGTTTATGCGCACCCCGCAACAAAATGCATCGGGTTACGATAACGGCTCGGCGCTAAAACTTGCCGATAAACTGCAAGGTAATTTGTTGCTCATCCATGGTACAGCCGATGATAACGTGCATTTGCAAAACGCGATGGAATACACGCGAGCGCTCACCAAAGTCGATAAACAATTCGAGATGTTCATCTTCCCCGATAAAAATCATTCTATTTACGGCGGTAATACACGTCTTTATTTGTATCAAAAAGTAATTGATTTCTATAAAAAGAATCTTTGAAGATAGGCTATGAAACTTAACTCCGCCAATATAACGGATAAGGAACGATCAACTCACACAAAATCCGATGCAGATAGGCCGCACGTAAAAAAACCTGATTGGCTGAAAATAAAGCTCGGCGAAACGGAACGTTTCACCCAAACGAAAAATATCGTGGAGACGCATCGCCTGCACACGATCTGTTCCAGCGGCCGTTGTCCGAATATGGGCGAATGCTGGGACAGGGGAACGGCCACTTTTATGATTGCAGGCGATATTTGCACGCGGTCGTGCAAATTTTGCAATACGCATACGGGGAAACCTTTGCCGCTCGATCTGAAAGAACCCGGGAATGTGGCAGAATCGGTGAAATTGATGAAGCTGAAACATGTGGTGATAACTTCGGTTGACAGGGACGATTTATCCGATTTGGGCGCGGAGCACTGGGTAAAAACCATTGAAGCGGTGCGCCGCGAAAACCCCGGTACCACCATCGAAATACTTATCCCCGATTTTCAAGGCAAAGAAACACTCATTGATAAGGTGTGCGCTGCTAAACCCGATGTGGTGGCGCATAACATGGAAACCGTGCGGCGGCTCACGCCGCAGATTCGCAGCGCTGCAAAATATGAGGTAAGCTTGAAAACATTGAAGCGCATCGCCGATAACGGCATTTTCTGCAAATCGGGTATCATGGTGGGTTTGGGAGAAACGCAAGATGAAATTTATGAACTGATGGACGATCTGTTAACCGTTGGTTGTCAATCGCTTACCATAGGGCAATATCTTCAGCCGTCCCGCCGGCATTATCCTGTTCAGGAATATATTCATCCGGAGGTCTTCAACGAATATAAACACATTGCACTTCAAAAAGGGTTTAAAACCGTAGTGAGCGGGCCATTGGTGCGTTCGTCCTATCACGCCGATATTTCTTTCCACTCGTAAACAAAAAATTGACATAGTTGTTATTAAGAAAAGATTTCAATTCAAAGCGCGAAGTCTTTTACAACATCTTTTGTCTGTATTCAGAAGAAAATTTATATTAAGGTGTTTCCACTATGAATATAAAAGACAGACAGTTGGTTAGTTTATGATTATGTGAAACTATATTATGACGGAACTAAACCTGGTGCAAAAATTTTTAAGGAATCCTGCTTTCGGACTTATTCCGCTTTTTCTGTTTTCATTATTGATCGGAATAGTGAATCCTTACATTGCCTTCGCCGTTGCGTTGGCTTTGTCGGTATTGGGCAGTTTACTTATTAAGCGGCAAAGCAGACTTATATACGATATTTCAACCATAACGTTTGTTATCGGTTTGCTGTTCTCGTTTTTCCTGTTGCGGCAGTTGGATTCATTCAGAGTTTTTGTTTTTGTTGAGATCGTATTTGTTCTGTCGTTAATTGTGATCCGTTTATCTCGCCGGCAAATTGTGCACAGGTTGGCACGAAATGATAACATATTGGTAAAGAACTATCTCAGCGAATCGTTCAGAGTTGCGTTTCAAGCTCAGTACGGACTTTCGATCCATCTGTTAATTGTGCTGCTGTATTATATTTTTTTTAATATTGATACTCCGATCTTGGACGTGTTGACGGTGAAGATTTTGGCACAATCTATTGTCGCAGTAATTATAATCCTCGAAATCATGCGATTAGATATGTTAAACCGACGGTTGGAGAAAGAAGAATGGCTTCCCGTGGTTAACGAAAGCGGACAGGTGAGCGGCAGAGTTGCCAAATCGGTTACCAAGACGATGAAAAATAAATTTATGCATCCTGTAGTGCGAGTAGCGCTCGTTTACAAGGGAATGATTTATTTAAAGAAACGGGACCCCTCACGGATTTTGGACCCCGGTAAGCTGGATTATCCTTTCGAAAAATACATGAAATTCAATCACGAACTGGATGAAGCCGTTCATAACAGCATTCGCAGAGAATGCGAGAACGATGATGTCCCATTGCGGTTTTTACTGAAATATGTTTTTGAAAACGAAACCACAAAGAGGTTGATATTCTTGTATGTTTCCGATATCGAAGATGAACAGGTTTTTGAGAATATGCAACTGAAAAACGGAAAATTGTGGACAGAAGCCCAAATAGAGGATAATCTTTCCCAAAACCTGTTTTCGGAATGTTTTGAATTGGAGTATGAATACCTTAAAAATACAGTTTTGATGGTGCATCACTTAAAAGGAAACGCGACGCAAAAAATATAAGAGGTTGTGTCAAAATAAAACCAACTATCAAATTGTCATTCTGAATGAAGCCTTAGCGAAATGAAGAATCTATTTAGCTTGACAATGTAGTCCCGATAGCTATCGGGATCACTTCGTTACCAATGATAGATTTTGATAAATATCTGATTTTGAGTTATTATAGATTTCTCACTTCGTTCGAAATGACAGCCGCAGATAGTTGGGCTTCAAGTCAGTTGTCATGCCGACGAAAGGAGGCATCTGTTTAATTATTATTCATGTCATTTCCCCTTTATGCCCAATTTTTGGGTGGGGACTCAACAAAATGAAACTGTTCTTGCACTTTTGAGGCAGCCTCTTTTTTCGTACATTTTCGTTGTAGGGTCACAGATTGAACAGCCTTTTCAGATGCCGCTCGTAAATATTTTCTTCCACACATGAGCCGATAACGTCGGTATATTTCTCAAGCAAACCGGTATATTCCTGTCCCATTTCGGCTGCCAACTTGTAGGCCACGTGAATGAGCTGACGGAAATTCGGATTGTAATCCGGATGTCCGGGAATATGGCGAAGCGTGTTGGCAAATTTTTCACCTGTCCAATCGTTTACTTCTTCTACCGAAGGTAGTTTCGCGCCGTCAATGTCAATTACGTCAGCATACGGGCCGCAAAGTTCTTCCTGTCGGGTAAACGAACCGGTATATATTTTTTTTGCTGCCTGAAGGCCTTCGCCGCCTGCTTTTGCCAACCCGATAACTTCTTCGAGCCAGGTTGTGCCGGCTGTTTTGAGGTGCAACCCTTTGTTGTGTTTGGTAAGGATTTTGGCCATAATCGGGTAGATGGAGAATTTATCGCTGCCGGAATGAACGCTGAGCTTTAATTCCTGCGGCAAACCGAATTCTTTCACCGCGAAATCAATTACGAGCACATCTTCTTCGAATTCCTTTGCGAATTGTTCCAGATTTCCCACGTAATCAACACCTTTATTGAATCGTCCCGTAAATTTAGGCGCGATGGTTTGTGCCGGAACGCCTTTATCGGCCAGCATTTTCAGGATGAAAAGCATTTCGATGGGCGTTTGCGGCGTTTCAACCTCATCCATCGAAACTTCCGTAATGAAATTGCCTTCGCCTTTTTCTTTTTTCAGGTATGCGTAAATTTCCGATGCCTGTTGCGTGGCTGCCAGAAATTTATGTGCGATCTTTTCGAGCAATTCCTTGCTCACTTCAAGCGGTTCGGCCATGCCGGGAATCTGCAATTTTCCCATGTATTTTGCGCACGAGGCAACAAAATCATCAATATCTTCCTGTTTGCTTTCTTTTCCGATAAACGAAGCTACATCGAGCGTGAAAAAATCCGATACGGCAACGAAAGGCGCTACCGTTGTCAGGTTGATGTGATCGGCATCCACGAAATACTTTCCGGTGAAATTCAACGCCTTTACGGCATCATCGGCTTCTTTGCGTGTGTCGGCCGGCACAGAACCCACATAATGATGTTCGCGGTTTGATTTGTTCCACACCGGATTGATATTTAATCCCTTTTCGTTCGCTTTCATGATGGCGCGCAGCTGAGCTTTTCCCTGATGCGAGAACCTGTCGCCTACGCCAATGCTGTACTTTCCGAGTTTCATTTTTTATAAGTTATTTTTAAAGTGACTAAAAGTTGAAGAAATTTTTCGCGTTAAAATAAGATATATTTTCCACCATTTTCCCGAGAAAATCCATTTCTGACGAAGGTAAAAGTCCGTTTTCCACGTCATTGCCGATGAGGTTGCACAAAATACGGCGGAAATATTCGTGACGCGGGTAGGAGAGGAAGCTGCGCGAGTCGGTGAGCATGCCCACGAACCGGCTTAACAGCCCCAGGTTCGATAACGAATTCATCTGGGCTTCCATGCCGGTCTTTTGATCCAGAAACCACCAGCCGGAGCCAAATTGCATTTTTCCAGCCGCGGAACCGTCCTGAAAATTACCGATCATGGTGGCAATCATGTCATTATCACGCGGATTGAGGTTGTAAATGATGGTTTTGGCCAGCTTGTTGTCTTTGTCCAGCTGATCGAAAAAGCGGCTCATGGCTTTGGCCACGGTGAAATCGCCGATGGAATCGAATCCGGTGTCGGCACCTAATTTGTTGAACAAGCGCGTGTTGTTGTTTCGGATAGCGCCGTAATGGAACTGCTGCGTCCAGCCTTTTTCCCAATCCATAATGGCTCCTTCGTACAACATGGCCGATTTGAATTTTCTTATTTCTCCGGTTGTAAGTTCCGTGCCGCCATGCACTTTATCGAAGATACGTTCAATTTCAGTTTGCGTAAACGGCTCGGCATAAAACTCTTCGATGCCGTGGTCGGATAATTTGCATCCTACGCCGGCAAAGAAATCGTGCCGTTTGCGCAATGCCTCGATCAGATCGTGGAATTTGACGATGGTAACGCCCGATACTTCTGCTAATTTTTCCACATATTTGTGGTATTCCGCCGGATTTTCAACGGCCATTGCCTTATCGGGACGCCAGGTGGGCAGGACTTTGATCTCAAAACCTTCGTCTTTCAACGATTTGTGATGCTCAAGGCTGTCAACGGGATCATCAGTTGTACAAACCGCTTTTACGTTGTATTTTTTCATCAGTCCGCGAGCGGAGAATTCCGATGTTCGCAGTTTTTCCGTGCAAACATCGAAGATTTCTTTCGCGGTATCCGGATTCAGCAATTTATCAACGCCGAAAGCCGTTTTCAATTCCAGATGTGTCCAGTGATACAATGGATTTCGCATGGTATAGGGCACTGTTTCAGCCCATTTTTCGAATTTTTCCCAATCCGAAGTCTCTTTGCCGGTACAATATTTTTCGTCCACACCATTGGTGCGCATGGCGCGCCATTTGTAATGATCGCCTTCGAGCCATATTTGTCCGAGGTTATCGAATTTGTGATCGTTTGCCACATATTCCGGATTCAAGTGGCAATGATAATCAATAATCGGTTGATTTTTCGCGTGGTTATGATACAACTGTTTTGCCGTATCGGTTTGGAGCAAAAAATCTTCGTGAATAAATTCTTTCATGAGGTCAAATGTTTAAATAAATATTTCCCGTTGTTTTGTATTTTCTGTTTACGTGCACAACGTCTGTGGATAAAGAATCCAATTTTTACAAAGTTAATCATTTATTTTAGATTAACCGTAAGCGGGTGATTTAATTTGTGCAACATTTCATTCACGCATTTCATAAAGGTAACCTTATCTTTGACAGGTTGCCAATCGAGTTCCCAGGTTGGCATAAAATAATACTCAACATATCCGTTTAAGGGCGAAAGTACGATCACGTGGTTCAGTTCGTCACCGGTAATTTTCTTCAATTGTTTTGTTTTGTAGAAAATGGCAAGCCCTTGCATATCGTTGTTCATACTTTGTTTTCCGAAAGTGGCAATGTACGACCATTCCGTTGTTGGGTTATCCGGCAAAATGAGTTCGGCATTGCTGTCTTTAATGATGCCGGTGGCAATATTAGCGATATTCTTGTCCGTTTTTAACTCCATGTGCGAAGCACGATTGCCCGCATCAATGGATATGAGTGATTGCAGCGTGCATTTGGTTCCGTTGGCGTCCCAACCGTAGTAGGTGGTCATCACCTGCGAGCGTATTTTTCCATCGGCTGGAATGTAGCAGGTTACGCTGTCGCGTTTTTCCACGCGCACAGCTTTTGTACCGTCCCAAATGGCTATCGAACCTAATCCGAGCGCTTTTCCCACGCGCATGTTGTCCATACCCCAATCGGCCATATTGTGGTAATTATCGTAGCCGTCCACACCCACAAAAGGCAGTACAATACCCGGTGTTTTTTTCCCGAAAACGTCCATTCCGTTGCGTTGATCCAGGTAAAAACGAAAACCAACCATATCGCTTTCCCAACCGGGCCCTTCGTATTTAATGTAGTACGCATGGTCTTTGAAAGTGCCGTCAACCGTTAATCGGTTGGGTTTCACCCAGGAATAACCGCCTTCGTATTTCGAGCCCGCGAATTTTCCGCCGATTTTATGCGCCAGTTCGGCATAGGTGCGTTTAGGATATTTATCGGCGGAGCCTTTTTTTATCTTAAAGACGTTGGTTGCACGGGCGGGAAGCACTTCAACCGGAAATATGGCTTTCTGATTGCCGTTGATATCGGTTATCATCTCGAGCGGGACCTCTGCTCCGGTTTCAGAAACAACTTTGTAACTGCCGAAAGGTAACGATAATTTATCTGTTGAGATTTCAACGGTGTAGTTTCTCAGCGCTTTTGACGAAGGATTTTTTATCGTGATGGTCTGCCCATAACCTTCCGATGCCGATGATAAAGTCAACAATACGGAGAATAAGAATAACATCGGTTTCATAAAATTAGTTCTTTGAGTGATTAATGTGTCTTTTCTTATATTCGCTTGGTGTCATATTATATTTCTTTTTAAAACATTTGGTGAAATATTTTGCGTCGTTCATGCCAACCATATACGATACTTCTTTCACATTATGCCGTCCTTTTTCCAAGAACTCGGCCGCTTTTTGCAGCGAAACATCACGGACATATTCAACAGGTGCCAACCCCGTAAGGCCTTTTAATTTTTTAAAAAATACGGTACGGCTCATTCCCATTTCTGTGGCCATATCTTCAATTACGAAATCATTGTTGCCCAAATGCTCTTCGATAAAGGAATTAACGGATCTGATGAAGTTTATATCCTGATTGTTGGTTTGCAGATACGTTATTTCTTCTTCGGCCGATGAATTTCTTAAAGAGGTATTGTTTCGATAATACTTTTGCAATTCACTCCGCCTGTGCAACAGACTTTTCACCCGTGTTTTAAAATATGAGACGCTGAAGGGCTTGGTTATGTACTCATCTGCACCGTGTTCGAAGCCTTCCAGTTTATCGTCGAGTGTTGTTTTTGCTGTGAGAAGCAGAAACAGAATATGGCTGGTTTGCACGTTTTCGCGTACTTTTTCGAGCAGGCCTATGCCATCTATTTCCGGCATCATGATATCACTCACGATAAAATCGGGAATGATTTTCTGCGCTTGCTCGAAACCTTCCTTTCCGTTGGATGCCTCGTGAACCTCGTAATCACTTTCAAGAATTGACCGGACAAATTGACGGAGATCATCATCATCTTCCACAACCAAAACAGAAGGATGTTCGTTTATTTTTTCTTCTGCAGTGGCCATAACATCTGGGCTCTCTGTTGTGTTTTTCATTTTTTCGTCGGGCGAAGTTTTCGTTGAATTGTCAATGAGTACATCGGGGCCTAAATGCGAAGTTCCTTTTTTAAATAACACTGTAAAGGAGCTCCCCTTATTCTTTTCGCTATCTACCAGAATCTCGGCATGATGCTTGTCGGCAAGTTCTTTCACGATGGATAATCCAATGCCGGTGCTCGGTTTGCTTTTGTCTTCGTTGAAGGATTCAAAACGTTTGAATAGTCTTTCCTGTTTTTCTTTTGAAATGCCGCTTCCGGTATCTTTTATCTGAACAGCGATATCGTTTTTCTCCTCAAAAATCGCGACGTGAATGGATTCCCCCTCGGGCGTGTATTTGAATGCGTTAGACAATAAATTGACCACTATTTTTTCCAATGCGGCTGCATCTGCCCAAATCACCTGATCCCCGACGTTGTTAACTATTTTATAATCAATGTTTTTTATTTCAGCATTTTTGACGTAATTTTCATATAAACTTTCGATAAAGGAGCCTATTTCGATTTTACTTACCGTAAGAGGTGATTGTTCAATCTTCTGAAAATCAAGAATTTGATTCACCATAGTCAGTAGCCGGTTTGTGTTTTTTGAAACAATTGTGAGTTGTTTTCTTATCGGTTCGGGCGTGGTTTTGTTTTGTAGCAGATTCTCAATTGGCGAAACGATCATAGTCAACGGAGTACGGATTTCGTGTGAAATATTGGTGAAAAAACGCGTTTTAATTTCAGATTCGTGCTTCTCCAATAAAATTTTGTGTCGCATTTTGTAGAAGGTGTATAAAATACGGAAAATAAAGTACAGAAGCACGATGGATAGCAATATGTAAAACAAGTAAGCCCATCCTGTCGCCCAAAAAGGCGGCAATACCTCAATCGGCAACGTTCGTTCATTATCTGCCCATACGCCATCGCTGTTTGTGGATTTAACCTTAAAGGTATATTTACCTCTGGAGAGGTTCGTATAATTAGCTGTCCGTTGATTGCCGGAATAAATCCAATCTTTATCGAATCCTTCCAGTTTATAGGCGTACAAAATGTTTTTTGGCTCAACGTAATCCAAGGCCGCAAAACCAATGCTGAAAAAATTCTGATTGTACTTCAATATCAGTTTGTGAACGGCGTTTATATTTTTTTTAAGCGGCCCATCGTCTGAAATGGGTACGTTTCGGTTAAACAGTTTAAACTGAACCAACGCAAGATAGGGGTTAAATGAATTATTCTTCACGCTCTGGGGATCGAAAACAATCATGCCGTGCGAATAGCCAAAGAGCATTCGACCGTCTGACAGGGCACATCGGGAGTTTTCAGAGAAATTGTATTGTTTCATCAGTCGTTTCACTTCGCTGAAATTCTCGAAACTTTGTTTGCCGGGATTAAATTTGGCGAGACCACCTTCGGTGGCAATCCACAAATTCCCTTGCTCGTCTTCGGATAAAGATAACACGATGTTGGACGGAAGCCCGTTGTCTGTATTAAACGACTTGAATGTCAACGGAAATCCGCTATCATCGGTTTCTTCAATTTTACCGATTCCACCGCCAAAAGTGGCGATGTAGGTTTCACCGGACTGGGTTGTGCAAATATCAAAAACGTCATTGGCTCCGAGAGTGTTTGCACTGTTTTTTCGTAGAAATACCTTGAAATCAATCTCTTGGGGCCGGATAAAATCTGGATTGAACATGATGAGTCCCAAGGTGGTCCCCACACATACGTTTCCGTTCTTATCCGATGAAACGGTTCTCACCTGATAGCCCTGCTTGTAAGGATAATTGGCGAGATTGTTGTTGTAATTGATAATTTTCCCGTCATTGTTTTGATAACTGATAAGATTAAGTCCGCCACCGTAGGTGCCTATCCAGATATTCCGGTTTTTGTCTTCGAAGATGGAGTAAACGTTGTTGTCACTTAACGAGTACTTGTCGTTCGGATCGTTTTTGAAATGATGGATTTCAAACGCATTCGTGGTGTTTTTCCTGATAAGTTTGTAAACGCCTTCTCCCTTTGTGCCTATCCAGATATTTTTGTCGGTATCTTCGGTGATGCAGTATGCTATTCCGCTTAGCGAATTTGCGTTTCCGATAACTCCCTGCGTGGTCAATATTCCTTTTTCATTCAAGTTCGTGTTGTAAACGTGAATTTTTCCGTCTTTGGTTGCTGCCCATATATTTTTTTGAGAGTCTTCGAAGATGGGGCGCACGTCGTTGCTGATGGTGGAATAAACGTTGTTATTGAGAAGAACCGACTCAAATTGGGAATCATAAAAAATGGCTTTTTCCAGTCCATGCGATCGGGTACAGAGCCATAAATTTCCTTGTTTGTCGGAGTATGCTGAGTGCAGCATATTGGAAAACAGCCAATTATCGGACTCCGGTTTGTTGTAGAAAGGAATAAGCTTGTCTTCCGACTTGTCGTATAACGCGAATCCTCCGCCTCTGGGATGCACCCATAACCGGTCTTTTTTATCTTCAAATATAAAGAAATTTGGCGGAAAAACGTTTGATTCCGTACTTTCAATGGCGGGAGTAAAACGGACGTATTCTTCCGTGTAGGAATTAAATTTTGAAACTCCCAATTCATCTGTTTCCATCCAAATATTCTTCGATTTATCTATGTAATTGGTCAGAATTACATCCGATCTCATCTTGGGAAAACTATGCGTGTTATAGATTTTGATATCGCCGTTGTGCGTGTTATAAATTGCAAATCCGTTGTTGCGAGATACAATAAGAATCTTTTCCGATGAGATTTCTTTTATGGAGATAATATCGGAGATAAGAGTTGTTAGAATTTGATGGAATGTCTTTTCTACCGGGTCGTACTTCCAAACTTCGCCGTTGCCCGATCCAAACCACATCTCATTGCCGAACTCCATCACACTAAAAAAAGGTAAGTTGTTTTTAGGGTTGATTTCGGAGGTTGTATTGAAATAAAACACCGGATGTGCATCATCCTCCGGAGGGATGAATGTTAATCCCTTATTCGTGAGAATCCAGGAATTATTATTCTTGTCTTCATATACCGTGTTTATTCGGTTTCCCGTTAGGTTGTTTTTTTTAGTGTTGTAGATTTGCGAATTGAATAACGAATCTGAAATACAGATACAGCCGTTTTCTTCCGATAAAAGCCATACTTTTCCACTTTTCACGGGGATAATCTGATAAGTAGGAAAAGGTTGCCCCTTGTTGTTCTCAATTGAGCTCAATCCCCTGAATGTCTCCATTTGCGGATTAAACCGATGTGCCTGATTATCGTATGATAGCGTCCATATATTGTTGTATTTATCTTCGAAAAGGTAATCTATTCGGTTGCTTCGGGATTCAACCGTGCTATCGGATGGCAATCGGTAGGTAATAAACTCATATCCGTCGAACTTGCACAAGCCATCCCAGGTGCTAAACCACATAAAACCTTTTTGGTCTTGCAAAATGTCCATGATGGTTTGTTGAGGAAGACCGTCTTCTGCTCCGTAGTGCTCGAAATATGCTTTGGGTTGAGCCACGAGAATGCCCATGCCCGAAAGCATGATAAAAAAGAGAACGCATATTTTCGGTCTGATTTTCATTTCATTCATAACAAACAGGAGAGAAAACGAAACATAAGTAAAAAAATAATCGTTAATCGATGTTACTATGGGTTAAGGATTTACTACCTTACACGTTTATATTACTTATCGCAAATATACTATTTTATTGTCTTTTTTTTGGCGTTTTCTGTAAATAAAACAATATGCCACCCTTTAAAAACCAATTTGTCACCGTAGTTTTCAAAAGAAATATATTAATATTGTGGCATGAATATCGCGAAACAACATAAAATATGCGGTAATACAATAACTATTGCAGTTAACTAATTTTTGAGAAAAACATTTTAAACTAATAAAACAACTACTATGACGCTATTTTGATAGCGATCAATGAATTACTTAATTTAATAAAATAGGATGATATGAAAGAATTGAAAGTGAAACTGAAATTGTCAATCGGTTTAGCGCTGTTTCTTTTTTGTTCATTGAGCGTTTCAGCTCAAAACAGAACAATTAAAGGTGCCGTAAAAGACACGCGTGGAGAGCCCATTATCGGAGCCAACGTAATGGTAAAAGGAACAAATATAGGTGCCGCAACCGACATAGACGGCAATTATTCGTTAACTGCTCCCAATTCCGCAACTACGTTGCAGGTTTCTTACATTGGAATGAAAGATATCGAAGTGCCTATTACGGGTAACACGGTAAATATTACCATGCAGGAAGACGTGGCGAGTTTGGATGAGGT